>NZ_JADBTZ010000402.1:0-13511 GCF_020245885.1 Microcystis sp. M165S2
AAGGCCGAATTTGAAGTCTTTTCTGAACGAAACCCCCTACTATCTGTTGTCAAGGTTCAGTTTTTAGCTTGGTTATCGCTTTTTCCATTGTAGCTTAAAGCCGTCGTAAAACGACGGGGTTTTAACCCAAATTTTCGATAACCTAATTTGGTATTGACGAACAGCTACCCAAAACGAAAACTTCCTACAGGTTTGATAAATAGAATTAAATGCTTGATCATCTCGGTTTTTAGGCAAAGGGAGACAGATATACCCCTATCCCTAGGGACATAAAAGTGCGCTGTCAAAAAAGAATTGTAATCATACCAAACCGGGGACTTTGCGATAGATAGAAGCGATCGATCCCCGGAATCCTACACTGGTAAATTCTACCTCATCTCCGGCTTCATAGATCTGTTCTTTCCAGATTCCCGAATCCTCGCGACGGTGACATTCGATTTTCATCTGGTTTTGATGGATAAGAATGTATTCTTTTAAGGTGGGACAGGTTTGATAATCACTAAATTTATCACCCCTATCAAAGGATTCCGTAGATTTCGATAATACTTCAATAATCAGAACGGGATAGAGAATAAAATCATCGGTATTGTTAATCTCTCTCTCGTCACAAACCACCGCAATATCGGGATAATAATAACAATTTGCCTCCTCTAACCGGACTTTGATATCGGAAGTGAGAACAAGACAGGGACTATCATCGAGATGGATATTCAATAAAGTGGCTAGATTAGTATTTAAGACAATATGCGGCTTTTTTGCCCCTACCATCGCATAAATCCGTCCTTTTCGGTACTCGTGCTTGATCGGACTGACTCTTTCCCCTTCTAGATACACTTCTGGAGAGACATAAAAAAAATTAGGATTCGTCACCATGGTCCTCATGCTCCCTATTCTCGAATAACTAAATTATAGCCTTTCGGAATCATTGCTCTTGGACTCAATCTCGGTAGACTAATAGATCAATGATTGTCACTTGTAATATAAATATTACAAGTGACAAAATAGAAATAACGACTCTCAAAGGGACGTTATTTAGGAATGAATCCCGAAAACGATTGATATCCATAGGTTTGCCAGAATGTCCAACGCTAAAAGTTACAAAGATACCGTTAATTTGCCCCAAACTGACTTTGATATGCGAGCAAATGCCAGCAAACGTGAGCCAGAAATCCAGAAATTCTGGCAAGATGAGCAAATATATGAGAAATTAGCGCAAAATAACCCCAAAGAATTATTTATTCTCCACGATGGACCACCCTACGCTAACGGGTCTCTGCATATCGGTCATGCTTTAAATAAAATTCTCAAAGACATTATCAATAAATATAAACTGCTGCAAGGCTACAAAGTGCGCTATGTGCCGGGTTGGGATTGTCACGGGTTGCCGATCGAACTGAAGGTTTTACAAAGTCTCAAAAGCTCGGAAAAAGAGGGTCTAACCCCTTTGAAATTACGTCAGAAAGCCCACGATTTTGCCCTTCAAACGCAAAAAGAACAGTGTGAAGGTTTCAAAAGGTATGGAGTCTGGGGAGACTGGGAAAATCCCTATTTAACCCTACAACCTGAATACGAGGCCGCTCAAATTGCCGTATTCGGAAAAATGGCCCTGAAAGGTTATATTTATCGGGGACTAAAACCGGTTCACTGGAGTCCCAGTTCTCAAACCGCTTTAGCTGAGGCAGAATTAGAATATCCCGAAGGTCACACTTCCCGCAGTGTCTATGTTGCTTTTCCGATTACGTCAGTTTCAACCCCGGTTTTAAGGCCATTTTTGCCTAATTTATCCGTCGCTATCTGGACGACTACTCCCTGGACTTTACCCGGGAATTTGGCCGTCGCATTAAACCCAGAATTAAACTATTCAGTGGTGGAAACTAGCGAGTCTAATTATCTAATTGTAGCGACGGATTTAGTCGAAAAATTGGCCGACACTTTTAACCGGACTTTGACGATTAAAGCAACGGTTAAAGGTCTGGAATTAGAACATACTAAATATCGTCATCCTTTGTTTGACAGAGAAAGTGCTATTCTCATCGGTGGGGATTATGTCACCACCGATTCCGGCACTGGATTAGTTCATACTGCTCCCGGTCATGGTCAGGAGGATTATATCGTCGGCCAACGTTACGGTTTACCGATACTTTCTCCTGTCGATGATAAGGGAAATTTCACCGCAGAAGCGGGACAATTTGCGGGTTTAAATGTCTTGAAAGATGCCAATGAAGCAATCATTTTAGCACTGACAGAAAAGGGTGCGTTACTGAAAGAGGAAGCATACCAGCATAAATATCCCTACGATTGGAGAACCAAAAAACCGACAATTTTCCGCGCAACAGAACAATGGTTTGCTTCTGTGGAAGGATTCCGAGAATTAGCTTTAGAAGCGATTGATTCGGTGCGTTGGATTCCTGCAACGGGTAAGAATCGCATCACTTCTATGGTCAGTGAAAGAAGCGATTGGTGTATCTCTCGTCAGCGCAGTTGGGGGGTTCCTATTCCTGTTTTTTATGACGAAGAAACGAATGAACCTCTGTTAAATGAGGAGACGATTAATCACGTTCAAGCTATCTTCGCAGTCAAGGGTTCTAATGCTTGGTGGGAGTTATCCGTAGAGGAATTATTACCTCCCAGTTATCGCGATAATGGTCGCAGTTATCGCAAGGGAATGGATACTATGGATGTGTGGTTTGATTCTGGTTCTAGTTGGAATGCAGTGGCTAATGCTCGACCAGAATTAAGTTATCCTGCGGATATGTATCTAGAAGGATCGGATCAGCATCGGGGATGGTTTCAATCGAGTTTATTAACCAGTGTCGCTGCTAATGGTATTGCTCCCTATAAAACGGTGTTAACTCACGGTTTTGTTTTGGATGAACAGGGACGAAAAATGAGTAAATCTCTGGGTAATGTCATCGATCCTAATGTGATCATTAATGGTGGTAAAGACCAGAAAAAAGAACCCGCTTATGGGGTGGATGTGATTCGGTTATGGGTGTCCTCGGTGGACTATACCAATGATGTGAATATTGGTCAAAATATTCTTAAACAGTTGGTAGATATCCGTAATAAAATCCGTAATACTGCTCGGTTTTTACTGGGGAGTTTAAATGATTTTGATCCCGTTAAAGATGCGGTAGCTTATAAAAATCTACCAGAGATCGATCGCTATATGTTACATCGTATCTCGGAAGTGTTTACAGAAGTAACGGCAGCTTTTGAAAGTTTCCAATTTTTCCGCTTTTTCCAGACGGTACAGAATTTTTGTGTTGTCGATTTATCTAACTTTTATATCGACATCGCTAAGGATCGTTTATACATTTCTGATCCTAATTCTTTCCGTCGTCGCAGTTGTCAAACAGTCTATGCTATTGCTTTAGAAAATCTCGCTAAAGCGATCGCTCCTGTCCTGTCTCATCTAGCGGAAGATATCTGGCAATTTCTCCCCTACAAAACTCCTTATTTATCGGTGTTTGAGTCAGGATGGCTAAACATCGATCCTGCTTGGAATAATCGCGAATTGGCCGATAAATGGGCGAAATTACGTCAGCTACGCACCGAAGTTAATAAGGTGATGGAAACTGCCAGAAATGATAAAGCGATCGGTGCTTCTTTAGAGGCAAAAGTTTTACTTTATGTTCCCGATGAAACCTTACAACAGGAGTTAGAATTATTCAACAATTGTGATAGTTTAACGGGGAATAAAGTCGATGAATTGCGTTATCTATTTCTCTCTTCTCAAGTGGAATTAGTTAGTGATATTAGCGCGATTCAAACCGCAGAATATAAGGGAGAATCGGACTTTGTTTCGGTGGGAATTGTCAAAGCAGACGGCGAAAAATGCGATCGCTGTTGGAATTATTCCACTCAAGTGGGAAAATTTGCCGATGATCCCACTATTTGTGAGCGCTGTAATGCCGCTTTAAAAGGAGAGTTCTAAGTTAAATTAAAAGGGTGCTTTATTTTTTAATAAAGTACCCTTGTTTAATCCTCAGCTAAAAACTTATTCACAGGTATTAACTCTAGGGAATAGATAATTAGGGATGGAAGATTACCAATCAGCTTTTTTACAACGTCATCAAGATACAGAAATACTTTGTAAATCTAATAGGAAAATAGCTGCTATGCACTTTGGAGGTATTACGATCGAATGTTTGCTGAAATCTATGATCTTAGCTTCGGTATCCAATAAAGAATGGAAAACTAAGTCCAATAACCCTGGACATACCATAACTAATCCGGGTCACAGTTTGACAGCTGCTCTAAGAAGTCATAATCGTCTCTATTCGAGAGTTCAAAAATTTCCAGAGGTGATAAAATGGATTAATATAGTAGAAACCCCTAGTCAAAATTTTATAGATATGCGTTATTCCAGCAGTGAACCGAATGACGATAAATACAAAGAGTGGTTATCAGCTTATACAGGTCTGAAACAATGGCTTCATAAACAAGCTACTCAACTTTGAGGAGATAGTTATGTCAGAAACTTGGTTAAGATCACTGAAACAAAAATTAACAGATATATATGTTCAAAAAGAAGCACAAGAATGGGTTGATCTTAATGTATCTACTGCTGGACTTTTGAATATAACTATCGTCAGTGATAGGTTTGAAAATTTATCAACAACTCAGCGAATAGAAGCAGTTAAAAATGACATAGGACAACAGCATAAATCTTTAGGTTTTATATCTTTATATACTATTCAGGAGGCAGCCTCTCTCGATCTAAAAGCTCCACAACTTCTGGACGCAAAATCAATTCACACTTGGCAGGATTTAGCCTTGTGGTCAGCTAATCCACAAAATCAATCACCGTCTTCTCCCGAACTTTGTCTTCCTAGAACCGTAACTTTTTATTCTTTTAAAGGGGGAGTAGGTAGGACAACTGCTTTAATTCATGTTGCTTGGATTTTAGCGATGCGAGGTCGTAAAGTAGTAGCTGTTGACTTGGATTTAGAAGCACCGGGGTTAAGCACAGCTTTTCCCTTAAATCCCTTACCGGAATACGGAATTGTGGACTATTTTTATGAAAAATCCTATTTACCAGAAGGTGTAGAAGCAAAGATTAATATCACTAAAATATTTGGAGAAGTTAATATTCCCGATGCGACGGGAAGACTATTTATTGTTCCTGCGGGTTATTTGAGTCTTGATTACATTGCTAAAGTTGATGATCTGCGAGCAACAACAATTCTCGATAATGGGGAAACACTCTGGTCAACTTTTAGTCGAGAGATTCAAAATCAGTTAAAACCTGATCTTATCTTAGTAGATTCGTGTACTGGAATCAATGAATGGGGAGCTTTATCTTTACTACAGGCAGCCAACGAAGCAATTATTTTTTTATTTCCTAACGAACAAAATCAAAAAGGAATCGAGCTTGTTTTGAAATCTTTGACTTCTTTTGGCCGACTTTCGCTTAATTTTGTTTTTTCACCCGTTCCTGATTTAAGTGATACGGGAATAACTAAAGTTACTCATGCTTGGCAAATTTTACAAAAGGATATTGACAAAAATAGAGATATAGATATAGATATAGATGAAACTACTGATCATGATTTAGATATAGATTCAGAAGACTATCTAATCATACCTTATATTCCCTCGATCGCTCTAGCAGACCGCTATCCTGTCACTGGATTACTGGATTATTATACTCGCATTGCTAACTTAATCGATGAAGATACCAATTTTCAGTAGATAGCATCTGAGGGAACCTTGATTCCTTCTTAATTCTCGCTTTGGTCGTGCTTTGATGACATCCCAGCTGCTATTTGCCGTTGAGATAAATTTCCCTCTTGACCAAGTTGGTAGAGCAAGTTTCTTTGTTCTATGTTAAGATGTTAGTGGCTTCGTTTTTGGGTCTGATTTGTTGTTGTATTGATCGGACAATACCTGATGAGCCTTTTTTAGAGATTTTATAGATATTAGGAGGGAAAAAAATTATGGTTAATTATCTCAGTCAAGAAGAGAAATTACTAGCAGCCGAAGAAGAAAAGTATCTAGAGGAAGAAGATGATGTGGATTTTCCTCCTGTAGATATTATTGCTTATAATGAGCAGCGTTCCTGCTCTGATCTAGTTAGAATGTATCAAAAAAAACAATTGGTTATCGATCCAGATTTTCAAAGAGATGTGGTGTGGACTGAACCACAACAAACTCGTTTTATTGATAGTTTAATGAAACAGTTACCGATTCCGAGTATGTGTATTAGTCTTGACTATAAGACAGATAAACGCTATATCATTGATGGATTACAACGAATTAGTACCATCGTCAAATTTTTAACTACTGAAGATTGGAAGCTATCAAAATTACCCGATGTAGATTCGTCTATTTCTGGAAAAACAGTTGAAGAAATAAAAACTCAGCATGAAGAATTATATGAACGCGTAGAAAATATGACTATTCCCATCACCGTGATTCGCTACGACTCCAGCAAAAAAGCTCATAATAATTATATTTTTACCATTTTCCATCGCTTAAATACCGGTGGAGTAAAACTCAATAATCAGGAGATCAGAAATTGTATCTATAATGGCGAGTTTAATACTTTTTTAAAAGAATGCGCTCAATATGAAAACTGGCTTTTGCTGATGGATCGAAAGCAGAAAAAAGCATCTCGATTTGAAGATGAAGAATTAGTGCTTCGTTTCTTTGCTTTTTATGATGGATGCCAGAACTACAAGGGGAAATTGACCAGATTTTTAAATGATTATATGTATAAACATAGATTTGCTAATGAAGATTTTATTCAAGATAAAGATCAATTATTTAAGCAAACTGTTAACTTGATTTATGATAAAATCTTCAAAAAGGAACCTCTCAAAACCAGTAAAGTTATTGCTGAGGGAATTCTCTTAGGAGTTGCCAAGAATTTAGATACTTTAGTCAATCTCTCCAATAGTGAATTACAAGACAAGTATTCTAGATTAATAAAATCTGAACCATTTTTGACTAAAAATTTAGCTGGTGGTATTTATCAAAAAGATAAGGCTTTAGAGAGAATTAATACATCTATCAAAATTTTTTCATCTACTGGTAATGGTTACTAAAGATTATTTACTCAAGACGTTAAACTGGCTTGATCAACTCTATAATGACCCTACAGCTGATGATCAAAAAACTTCTTCTTATTCTAAACTAGCTCTTATAGAATTATGTGGCTGGATCGAGGAAACTATGGATGATATAGTTTTAAGATGTGCTAAACGATGCTTACAGTCCGAAGCTAACCAAAAATTCATCAAAGACGAGATTATTAAGCCTAACTCTAACTTTCAATATGAAGCTTTTAGAAAAATGTTGATGATGGTTATTGGTTTAGCAACATTAGAAAAAATCGAAGAACAGTTAGAAACAACTGGTAAAATTAGTGCTTTAAAAGGTGATCTTGGTAATCTAAAGAGAAGTCGCAATCAAGCTGCTCATACTCATACTAAAGGTACTTTGACAACTTATGACGCTCCTTCTAAAACTAAATATAATTTTGATAGAATATATGCTTTGTTAACAGAGTTAGATGCAGAATTGCAACGTCATAACTGTTGACTTATTTCTCACAGGATCGCTTTTAGCGCATCTTCAACAAAGACAATCAGTCAAAATTAAGCCCCCTAACCAGCGAAAATTAACTGTAAGCACTCGAAAAACTGGGAAAATATTCAATTGATTCAATGTTATCTTTTTTAACTATCCTGCCCATGAATAATCAGGTCATCCGTACTGATAAAGCTCCGGCCCCTGTGGGTCCCTATAATCAAGCGATCGCCGCTACTGGTCCTTTTCTCTTTGTTGCGGGACAAATTCCCCTAGATCCCGTCACGGGTGAAATCGTCTCCGGGGAAATTAGCGCTCAAACCGAACAAGTCATGGCCAATCTAGAGGGCATTTTAACCGCCGCAGGAGCCAATTGGTCAAATGTGGTGAAAACTACCGTCTTTCTCTCGGATTTAGCCAATTTCGGGGCGATGAATCAAGTTTATGCCCGTTATTTCCCCCCGGAAACTGCGCCGGCCCGGGCCTGTGTGGAGGTGGCCCGTCTTCCCAAAGATGTGCTAGTGGAAATAGAATGTATTGCCGCTTTACCCTAAAAATTAAGGTGGGCAATGCCCACCCTAGTTCAATCTCTCTCTAGACCACCAAAGCTTCTAGAATCGTCTTATTGTAGATAATTCGCCCTACAGTAGTACGCACATACTGGGAAATTATCTGACCATCCTTCTCGCGGGTTTTGCGCTCCCGATAATATTTCCAGATGCTGCCATCGGGGAGAGTTTCCGTTTCCAGGACTTCCTCATCGGGTTTATTGGTTTTCACCTTTTCTCCGACCGGTAAACGCAACCACACAGAAGCGTGCAGATCCACCAATCCCTGATCGAAAGAGCGAATAGCGTCATCCATGCTGGCGAAATAACGACCTCCACCCTTTTGGGCCTTGGGATTTTCGGCCGTGAGATAATAACAACCCAAAACCATATCCTGAGAAGGGGCAACAATCGGACGACCGGTCGCCGGTGAGAGAATATTATGACAAGCTAACATCAATAAGCGCGCTTCCGATTGTGCTTCCAGGGAGAGGGGAATATGTACGGCCATTTGGTCCCCGTCAAAGTCAGCGTTAAAAGCGGGACAGACGAGGGGATGTAACTGAATCGCCCGGCCCTCCACCAATATCGGTTCAAACGCTTGAATGCCCAAACGGTGCAGGGTGGGGGCGCGGTTTAACATCACCGGGTGTCCCGTGATCACTTCATCCAAGACGTGCCAAACGTTGACATCCCCCCGTTGGATCATTTTCTTGGCCGCCTTGATATTATTGACGATGCCTAATTTAATTAAACGATGGATAACGAAGGGTTGGAACAATTCGATCGCCATTTCCCTGGGTAAACCGCATTGATAGATCTTCAATTTCGGACCGACAACGATAACCGAACGTCCCGAATAGTCCACCCGTTTACCGAGGAGATTTTGACGGAAACGCCCCTGTTTACCCTCGATAATATCCGATAAAGACTTCAGGGCGCGATTATTGGCTCCCACCACCGTGCGACCACGACGACCGTTATCAATTAAAGCATCGACGGCCTCCTGTAACATCCGTTTTTCGTTGCGGACGATAATTTCGGGGGCGAGAATTTCTTGCAGACGGGATAAACGGTTATTGCGGTTAATCACCCGACGGTAGAGATCGTTCAGGTCAGAGGTGGCAAAACGGCCGCCGTCCAACTGCACCATCGGGCGTAAATCGGGGGGAATCACGGGAATTACGCTTAAAACCATCCATTCTGCCTGAGAACCCGTGGCGATAAAGTTATCGATTACCCGGAGACGTTTAATTAATTTTGCCCGTTTTTGCCCCTTACTTTCGACAATTTCCGTCCGCAGTCTTTCCGCTTCTTCTTCCAGGTTAATTTCCTGTAAGAGTCTTTGGATAGCCTCGGCCCCGATCCCCACTTCAATACCGACTAATTCCGAATCCTCTGCGTAGATTTCTTCTTCGATCTCTAACCATTGATCTTCGCTGAGGAGTTGTTTATAACTAAGATTGCTCGCATTACCCGGATCGAGAACCACATAGGCATTAAAATAGACGATTTGCTCCACGTCCCGCAGGGGCATATCGAGCAGGATACTGAGATAACTGGGAATACCTTTGAGATACCAAACGTGGGTGACGGGGGCGGCTAATTTGATAAAACCCATGCGATGACGACGTACCCGCGACTCGGTGACTTCTACCCCGCAACGTTCACAGACAATCCCCCGGTGACGGACGCGTTTGTATTTACCACACCAACATTCCCAGTCTTTCGAGGGGCCAAAAATTTTCTCGCAGAATAACCCATCCATTTCCGGTTTGAGAGTCCGATAGTTGATCGTTTCTGGTTTGGTTACTTCTCCGACGACTTGACCGTTAGGTAGGGTTCTTTCTCCCCATTGCCGAATTCTCTCGGGGGACGCTAAACCGATTTTGACGTAATCAAATCTTTGATCTGTTGGAGTCTTCATTCTGAATTTTTTACTATGGGTAATGATTCTGGGATAAGCGATCGCTCTCGCGTTCTCGATGCCCCGATGACAACTATTAGGCAGAAACGACAGTTAACTCAGTCACTTTTTCTTTGGGTCAAACTGGCCCGACCGAGTCCGGGACATTACATTATACAATTTTTCTAGTTCGATCGACCATTAAGTGATATTTTCCCAGATGGTGATGCTGCCGTCGGCCGCAGCCGCCGCTAGGTGGCAATAATCGGGGCTGAGAACTAAACTGGAGATCGGCGATGATCGCTCATTGGTGGCGGTGAGAGTTGCGATCGCCTGTTGATAATTGGCTAACCAGATTTTAATCTCTCCGTCGGTTCCCCCCGTAAATAACCATTGACCCTTCTCTGCGAATAGCAAGCTTGTCACCTGACCATTATGGGCATTGATCACCCGAATTGGCGCAAAATGACCGCTTTTCTCCGGGTCGTATTGCCAGATTTTCACCGTACCATCCACACAACCGGCGGCAATAATCTGACCATCGGCAGCGATCGCCAGACTCTGCACCGAAGAAACGTTACCGGATAAGACGGCGATTTTTGCTCCCGATCCCAATTGCCAGAGGGTGACAGTGCCATCACCTCCAGCTGCGGCGATAAAATCTTGATTAGGAGCCACTGCTAGGGCATAAATTGCCCCCAGACTGTCATAGGAACTAAATTCTTCGGTTTCCTGCTCTAAATTCCACTGTTTTAGGGTTTGATCGTAACTACCACTAACCAAAAAATGCCAACGGGGGGCAAAATCCAGGCCGTGAATCGAACCGAGATGACCGAGGAAAATTTGATTTAATTCCAGATTACTGGCATCGCTGGCTAAAGTCCATAATTTAACGGTTTGATCGAATCCTCCCGTCGCTAGATGATAATCGCCGTTTCTGGTGACTGCTAGGGCTAAAATGCCCTGATCATGAGCTTCAACCGTATTAATCAGGGTTCCTCTCGCAAAATCCCAGATTTTTAGGGTACGATCCCAACTAACGCTAATTAAAAACCGTTGATCCTCGGTAATTGCGATCGCTGTGATCATTTCCCGATGGGCGGTCAGACGGCGATAATAGTGCCAATGGGGTATATCGACGGGGGGGGAAGTGGGAGTTAAATTAAGGGCGGGTAGGGTGATTTGTGGCTCATTTTCCGCTTTTGTTGCGCTAATATCCGCCGATTCTTCGTTAATCGGCAAAATCTCTCTGTGTAAGCGACCGTAGGATTTTTCCAGATGTTCGATGCGTTCGAGCAGCGCGTTACGATTGATATATTGAATAATTTGATTGTAGGACTGTTCGAGGGCGAGAATATTCTCCTCTAATTCTGCGACTGCACGGGCGTTATCCCTGGCCACCGCGGGACTCAGGGACTGTATTTGTGCTGATAAAGCTTCTTTTTCTTCTTCCCACTGACTCTGTAATTGACCGGTCATCTCAGTTAAGCGTTGACGTTGCAGGGTTCTTTCTCGGAGACGATTGAGAATATTCAACCCGAAAGTCACTACTAGGAGGAATAAAAGCAAAAACCCCGCACCCATGGCCATAAGGGTAAGCAGGGTTAATCCTAGGGCGATATATTCCGCTAATTCTAGCCAATGGGGGCGATGGTCGGTCATTTTGCAGTTACCGGTAAAGAAGAATTTATTATCTCCTGATTTCAGACTTATGCTAACGCTAATTGCTGCCTTGGGATTGACTAAAATTAATTTTTAAGCAGGAGTTAAGGCTTTTTCCTTAGTTTCTATCGGTGCGGTTAAAGCGGATTCTAAATCGGCCTTCCCTAGTCTTGCTTCCAAAATTTTCAGCACTTCCCGTCCAAAATCATCGGGATTTTGTCGCCATGCTTGCAGACAAACTTCGCCAAAAAATGACCCCAAAGGTTCAGGATTCCAGAGCAGTTTTTTGGCTGTCCAGGGCATTAAACTCATGGGATCGTAGTCGGGTTTAATAATTTCTTTTTTGAGGGCGTATTCTTCCAGATGGGTGTGGGGTTGTAGTCCGATAAAAAAGATGGCTGGTTCCACTTTATCGACTCCAAAAATATTTTCTAATTCTCGATGATAGGCGATGGTTTGACGAATAGTTTCTAGGGTTTCATCAATAACATTAAAGGAATAATTTACCGAAACCAGATCATTAAAACCAGCCGCTTTTAAGTCTCGACAATTTTGCAGAACTGTCCGCAAATTATAGCCCATACGCATTTTGCGGACTAATTCCTGAGAGCCAGCGGTGATGCCAATTTCAAAGTAATTCATGCCTGTTTTTACCATTAAATCGCATAGTTTTGGGGTGAGATTATCGGCACGAATATAGGCAGCCCAACGTATATCTTTCATCCCGGCAGCGAGGATTTTTTCTAATAGTTCTTCTACATCGTCGATAAATTTTCTGGCGGGGATAAATTGGGCATCGGTAAACCAGAAATTGCGAATGCCGCGGTCGTATAATTGGCGCATTTCCTTAACTACTTCGTCTGCTGGATTAATGCGTACTTGTTTACCTTCGACGACGGTATAGATGCAGTAGCAGCAGTTATGGGGACAGCCGCGCTTGGTTTGTACCCCGATATAAAAGTCGTTTTCTTGGAAATAGTAGGAAAATTCCGGCCAAATACTGGCGATATAGTCGTAGTTACAAGCGGATTTTTCTAAGGGGGTGGGGGATTCGTGGATTAAACGCGGCCGGGGTGTGGTTTCTCCGACGACATAACAACGTTCATCGCTAAAGTCCCGGCCGGAGAGGAATTTTTCTAGCAGGGTTTCCCCTTCTCCCACTGATACAATTGTTCCTGTGGGCAGTTTGGTTTTTAGTTGTTCGTAGAAAACACTGACGGCACCACCCCCGACGATAACTCGCGCTTCGGGATGGTATTTTTTGGCCCGCTGCAACCCTCGGCGAATTAGTCCCTGATTGCGCCATAATTCGCCGTAGTAGGCTGTTGTCACCTTTAAACCTCCTAAAGCACCTCGCAGCTTGATTAGGGGGTTTTTAGCGTAGTAAAATTCAAAGGCGTTTTGCAGGGGATTGCCACCGCGACCACCGACGGGAGCATATATTTGAATATCCCGCCAGGAGAATACTAGCAGGGTAGGCCGAAATTCGTCAACACAGCGATCGAGGGCTTGGTTAAAGTCTAAGGGGGGGACTGTACCAAGGTCAAAAATCCTTTGTTCGATGTCGGGGAATAGTTTATGAACGTGGTCGGAAAGATAAACGACACCGATGGGGAAAATGGGGTTACAGGGGAGTCTAACGTAGAGGATGCGTTGTGCTTGCGGTTGAGTCATGGGATTTCTGAAGGGGATGGAGACGCATTCTGAGTAATCTTAATTTGACATCCTCGCCGCCGTAAAACGGACGGCGATTCCTCACCACGCCACTTTTTTAGGGTGGTCGCGTCAACGGGGTTGACGCAGATAGCGAAAAACGCTTAATTGCTTAAGTCTGACACTTTCGACCCGTCCATTTTGAG
>NZ_JADBTZ010000403.1:0-6737 GCF_020245885.1 Microcystis sp. M165S2
ACCCCCAACCCCCAACCCCCAACCCCCACCGAAAAACTTTTTCAGCAGACCCTATTTAGAAACTATTTAAACCAGTTAAGTGCATCGCGGTCAAGACAACTTTGATAAATCACAACCAAATCTAAAGAATGTCCAATACTTTTCTATCGATCGTTATCCCGATGCGTGAGGGATTTAGCGAACATTGGCTAGGAGAATTATTGAAAGTCAAGGGAGATATAGAATTTATTTTAGTTCATCCTCCCGGGGTCAAACCTTCGCCGGTGAATGATCCGCGCATGAAACAGATTGTCTGTGCTTTACGGGGTGAAATTATTCAAAGAAGTACAGGATTTTTAAATGCCAGAGGTACTTATATTCTCACAATCAATTGCGATGAATATTTACACCCGGAGATCGTCACCTTAGTCACAGACTATTTTGACCGCTTTCCCAATAGTTGGGTATTACGATTAGCCAGATGTGAATTTCCCTACGGTGAACGAGAAAAATTAGAGAGTTCTTGGTCAACAATTCCCGATGTAAAAAGTTTAGCTATCTGTAGCAGAAGAGAGAATAATAGTAACTTATTTAAAGATAACAAATATTTATTAGAACTACCGATCGCTCCTTTAGATAATCCTTTTAATCCCCAAGTTTTTCTCAATCAACGTCGCGATCAAAATGGTCCCCATTTAGAAAATTTTGATAAAAAAGTTTGGAAAAGTGAACTTGTGCAAGTAGCGACGATAGAAATTACTAATCTCATGAACTTATTTGGTCCGATTAAATATATTCCTTTTTGGTGTTTAGATAGATTACTAGGTTTATATATTCAGGCTAAATATTTTGAAAAAGAGCGAGTAATCGGTCACTGGCTGCCGAATTATCCCGAACAAATACGAATTGAAGATAATCCTCCTGAATACCAAAGAACTTGGCGATTTTACTTTTTATCGGAAGTTATGTTATTAAGAAAATTCCCTCAGTATGGCTATCTTTGGAATCTAGCTATCTATCAATTTTTAGAACTGCCTGCTTGGATGATTAAATCTCTGAAACAAAAAATTATACCCAGTAAATTAGTCTAGTTATATCCAAGTGATCGGTAATCCAGAATAATAATAACCTAAATTTATGGAACTATGCTCTGTTTCCCAATCTAACACCTGTTCCACACGCTGATAAATTGCCGCAGCTTCCTCACTAGAATTACCGATACAAGTTAACCCTAATTTACCAAATTCTGACAGCGCACCCATGAGATGAAAAACTGTTCCTGTTTTACTGCTACTATCAAAATGTAAGCGATGTTTAGCAATAATATCCATTAAATCATCGGGAAGTAAACCTTTGTATTGGGGTTTGTGGAGATTATCGGAGGCAATATAGTGTTTTTCTTGGTGAGGTTGACTGAAAAATAATCCAGTTTCTCGATCGTATTCACCATTAGTTAAAAGCTTCAAAGTCATGAAAGGATGGGTGGTTCCTCCTTTTCGCAGATTAATTTCGATCGCCTGTAAATCCCAGACTAAAGTTTCTGGATTTTTCACAGCGACGAAATCAACCCCATAGCGTTCAATTGCCCCCTTGGCTGCCAGAATTTCCCCTATTTTTAGGCCTAATTCCTGTAATTGTAGGCGATAATTTTCATCGGCAGGAAAATGACAACCTAGATAAATTTGACCATCGGGACCGCCTAAAATTTGATCGTGAGTGGAAAGAATATTCACTTCTCCCGTGGGTGTAATATAACCTTGCACACTCGGCGATCGCTTTTCTTCTCCTTCAATAAAAGCTTCGACAATTGCCCCTAATTCAGCAATTTTGCCAGAAAAACTGTCCCAATTTTCATCCCTTGCTTGAAAACTCATCTTCTCTAATTGTTTGGCCAAGAGATTCATTCTCTCGCTTAAATCTAGACTGTTACTATCAACAATTCCCGCTAAAGGACGTAAATCTAAAACTGCATTTCCTTCTCCCGATAACCCCTCATTTAACTTAACTACCATGCGTTTTAGTTGCGGTTGACGAGACCACAAACTAGCGGCTTCGTATAACAAATCCTTGACCGTATTTACCTGTAAACTACCGTCAGGATGGGGAATATTGCCTTGACCAAAAATCTCGCGACTGCCACTTTTAGAACCCCAATACAATAAGTCTGGACTACAGGCAAATAAAGGAATATCTAATTGTAAAGACAATTCTCGCTCTAAATTAGTAGAATTAAAACAAACCATGTAGGCACGATCTCGACGCAACGCTTGCCGGATTCTTGCTACTAAGCGCGGTCTTTCCAAAATTTTTTGGGTTAAAGGTTGAAAAGAGCTATCGTGAGTTGTCAGTAATAACAGACGATTATTAGCATGGGAAAAAGGAATCCCCGGCAACAATTGCAGGTAATAATCAATCACCATCCGCGAAAGTGGCTGCGCTGTTACATAGATTAAACGAGTTTTCGGGTGTCGCAACCGAATCAGAGAAAACAATAATCTTTCTTCGTAATGTAAAAAACCCGCTACTTTTTGACCGACTCTCTGATCGATACTAAAAGAAGGGACAACTAGGATATCATAATCCCATTCATCGGATTCGGGAACGTTTTCTCCCTGCCAAATCTCTTTTAATTTTTCTTGTAATTCTTGATAGCGCAGCCGCTTTCCTAGCATCAAATCTCTATCTAACAGCATGGTTTGTCCCACCTCTGTGGTTACAGACACCTGTATCTTATCGATTTTTAGAGCCTGTCGTCTCCAGTGTCTTTCTTTTCTTAATATTCCCCCAATCCCTCCGATCGTTGCCCTTAAAAAGGGATACAGTTGATTCTGTATCCCCTTTAATCACCTGAGATTGCCTTTAGCCTAGCGGGTGGAATAAGAGATCGGGATAAAAGCGATTAAATTCGATTAAAATCCCGGCGGTGAAAGTCAGCAGCGCCATAATTAACACGGGTGCGGACGAGAGAAATTTAGTAAGTCCTTCCATCTGAGTTCTCCTAGGGAATAAAAAGTCAAGGGTTTGACACAAAAATTAACGAGGGGAAACGGTAATTTCCGAATCCTTAACGGTTAATTTACCGGAAGTGGCTTCTTGTAAAGCGGCCAACGGCCAGAGGAAACCCGTTAACATTTTGCTCAAAGCGAGGGGAACATCGATGATGATTTCCTTCATTTCGGCATCTTTACTGTCGCGCACGGCGATTAAATAGGCCCGACCAACCCAACCGATCCAACCGGTAATGTACAGGAATAGGATGCTAGGGATAAAGAAATCGCCCATGTGATCCCAACGACCATCCACAATTAGGTGAGGATAGCCTTCCGGTCCACAGAGAGCTTGGGAGTAGGTTTGAGCGCGTTTGGCTCCCGATTCGGGGTCGAGAGTGGTGTTGCGGAAACTCTTCGCTTTTTGTAGGAAAGCGGGATTTTCGCTACAAGGGGTCAGATTGGACAAATCAGCCGACGCTGGAGCGGCAAAGGTGAACCAGAGAGATAGCACCAGGGCCAGAGCGAACAATTTTCGCATAAATTGTTTCCTTTTGTTACGAAATATGAAGTTCTTTGTTCAAAAAGCGAACAATTTGATCGTACACGGAAAAAATCTTACTCCGATGAGGGGTGCGAGTAAAGTTTCTATTACAAAACTATACGCAACGCTTCAGACCCCCGTGATATGAACCACCACTTGCCTTTGGTGACGACTCTGACGGTGTTCCCAGAGATAGATACCTTGCCAGATCCCTAAAACTAATTTACCCCTAGCGATCGGGATTTGTTCCGATGTCCGGGTGAGGACCGAGCGAATATGAGCGGGCATATCGTCTGGCCCTTCGGTAGAGTGATAGTAGAGACTGCTATCTTCTGGGACTAACTTAGCGAAGAAATTGGCCAAATCGGTGAGAACATCGGGATCGGCATTTTCTTGGATCAGCAAAGAAGCGGAGGTGTGACAGACAAATATACTGCATAATCCCGTCGTTATGCCTGATTCAGCCACGATCGCTTCTATGGGGGCAGTAAGACGATGGAAATTCTTGGGACTGGTGGCAATTGTCAGGGATTTTTGATATTGACGCATGGGAACCGGATCAGAGAGAAATGGGGGTGGGGGGGATTGTCCTGGAGAGCAAAGGTTGTCCCGCTTGTAAGAGATCGTGAAGGTCCACCACTGCACCGATAACAGCGATCGCTGGGGCTTCAAAGCCGGTGGCTTCGATCTGGTCCATAATCGTGGTGAAAGTACCGATTAATTGCTGTTGTTGCGGTGTTGTTCCCCAGCGAATCAGGGCGATCGGTGTTTCTGGACTCCTGCCGGCCTTGGTTAACTCGCCGATAATATAGGGTAAATTATGCACACCCATGTAAACGACAATTGTTTCTGCGCCATGGGCGATCGCTGACCAGTTAACCTGGGGACGATATTTACCCGCCATCTCGTGGCCGGTGACGAAAGTAACGGAAGAACTATAATTACGATGGGTGAGGGGAATACCGGCATAGGCAGGCACGGCAATTCCTGAAGTGATCCCCGGCACGATCTCGACGCTAATTCCGGCCGCGATCAGATCGAGCATTTCTTCGCCCCCGCGACCGAAAACAAAGGGATCACCCCCCTTGAGACGAACAACCACGGTATTAGTCTGGGCCTTCTCGATCAGTAAAGCGGCGATTTCCTCCTGTACCAGAGAATGACGACTGCGACGCTTACCCGCATGGATTTGTTCGGCCCGGTGGTTAATCATGGCTAGAATCGAGGGGCTGACTAGGGCATCATAGAGGACAACATCGGCATTTTCTAAGAGAACTTTCGCTTTTAAGGTCAACAAACCGGGATCTCCGGGACCCGCACCGACGAGATAAACCTTACCGCAACTTTCTGATTGATTCATAGATACTGGGGAGAAAATTCTTGCTTCGATCGAATGCGCTTGATCCCTACTTTATTCTGACTGGGGCAAAATTTGGTATTTTTGAC
This sequence comes from Microcystis sp. M165S2, assembly GCF_020245885.1. Classification (NCBI taxonomy): domain Bacteria; kingdom Bacillati; phylum Cyanobacteriota; class Cyanophyceae; order Chroococcales; family Microcystaceae; genus Microcystis; species Microcystis sp. M165S2. The sequence goes on from NZ_JADBTZ010000403.1 coordinate 4,957, forward strand.
TACAGTTACGCGGCGATCATGCGCTTTCTTGATGAAGAATTATGATCTTAACATTACTTAACCCTTAATCTAGCGATCGCTCTGATACCAAATCCCGTTTAACAGGTATGGGGGAGAGCGGGTTTTTAAGGTTGGATTGGGAGTTAATCATGCTATTAAAAACCGATTCAGTATAACGGCGAAGTTAGGCAATTGGTACGACTTGGAGGCGTAACCCAAGTGATTGTAAGACCTTAAGAACTGTGGCAAACTCTGGATTGCCTTCGATTGACAAAGCTTTATAGAGACTTTCACGCCCCAACCCTGTTTCACGGGCAATATGTGTCATCCCTTTGGATCGAGCAATATCACCTAATGCTGCTACCACTAAGCTTGGATCGCCATCTTCAAGGGCTGCTTCAAGATATGCAGCTATATCTTCTTTTGTTTCGAGATGTTCTGCCGCATCCCAAGGATAGGTTTGGATAGTAGCCATAAAAATCTCCTATAAGTCTTGTGCTAAATTTAATGCTGTTTTGATGTCCCGTTCTTGAGTTTGCTTATCTCCTGCTGCCAAGAGGATGATCAAGGTCTCTCCTCGCTGAATGAAATACACCCGATAGCCTGGTCCATAATCGATCCGCAGTTCCGATACACCTTTTCCTACTGGTTTAACATCGCCTGGATTGCCCATAGACAGGCGACGAACACGAATGTCTATACGTGCTTTTGCTTGATGATCCCGCAAATTGCTAAACCACTGATAGTAGGTTTCGGTCTGGCGAATTTCAATCATGCCTTAAGTGTATCCTATGGGATACAGAAGGACAAGCAATAAAAATAAGGTGCGTTACATTTTATGAACGCACCCTACAAGATCGGCGATCGCACTTACAGCCAATGAATGTCCATGGTGCGTTCCCCAAAAATCTATTAGTGGAGCGGTAGAAGTTGCATTAGGGAACGCACCCTACAAGATCGGCGATAGCGATCGCACTAGAATTTAGCTTTTAATGGAAATCTCTCAGGATTTTTAATAATTTCTTTGCTTAAATCTACATCTAAATCTGGCCAATAAAAATGATTAGGAAAAGGCTCTTGTATATTTAAAATTTGTCTAATAGGTACATCTTGAAACCAAGGAAAATCTTGATAAGAAAGAAACATTTCTTCATTGTTTGCCAGAATCCATATTCCATGAGAAGAAATATGAGTTACTTCAGCTTGAGAAGTGTTTTGTCCAAGCATTTCTAAGTTCATTTTGTCGTTCCTCAATAATAGTTTCTATCGCTTAAAGTTGTTTTCGAGATAGGTTATAATTACGAGCTAATTCAATTTGTGGTTCAAGCCAAAATTTAGCTTCTCCTTCTGCACAATGAACATGAACGTGCATTCTTGTTTCTTCGCGGGAAAAGAAAAAGAAGCGATAGCCATCTTCTCGGAAAACAGTTGGACTCAGCAGAAATCTAATCAGGATGATTGATGCTTACGCTCTGTTTATTATAGCAAATATTAATTTAAAAATACACTACGGAGAAGTAAGAGCATAAAAAATCCCCCTTAACTGGTCTAAAATTAAGGGGGAATGAGTTATACCAAAAGGCAATTTAACCGACGTTACTGGGTTCTTTTTCGAGGAAATGAGAGCGTTTTACTTTGCGTTTATGGATAAAATAGGAGCAAAAGCTCAAGCTAAAGGTCTAAGGGAAGAGAAACTAGCAGAGTTGTTAGGAGATGAATCGTGTTATTAATGTTGTCCATGAGATAACCATTAAGATTATAATGAAGTAATCAGATTTCAG
>NZ_JADBTZ010000404.1:0-7952 GCF_020245885.1 Microcystis sp. M165S2
CTTGTTCGGGTGTGGGGTAAAATCGAAACGAATAGGCTTTTTCCATGTCTCACATTTTAGCATATATTTGGTAAATGCGCTAGTATTTAACGGTAAAGCCGTCGTAGAACGACGGGGTTTCAGACCCAAAATTTTCGATGACTGAGCAAGATACTGACTGGATAGGTTTGATGATCGGCAATTCTCGGCTACATTGGGGGTATTTTTGCGGTCAAACCCTGTTAGCTTGTCTCGATACTCCCCACCTGAGGGAACCCTTAAGTAATGAATTTTTGCAACAAATTTTCCCTAAACTCTTGACAAATAAATGTGAATGTGCATTGATTGTTGCCTCTGTGGTTCCTAGCCAAAGAGAATTATGGGCAAATTATGGCAATTTACGGATAATTACTTTAAAAAATATTCCTTTACTGGATTTATATCCAACATTCGGCATCGATCGAGCTTTAGCTGTATTGGGTGCGGGAAAAAAATACGGATTTCCCTGTTTAGTAATCGATGCGGGAACAGCTTTAACTTTTACGGGAGTGGATAGGGATAAAAAGCTAGTGGGAGGGGCAATTTTACCCGGGTTCAAGGTGCAATTAGCCAGTTTAAGGGAACGGACGGCAGCCTTACCAGAGGTGTCCTTACCGGAAAGATTACCCCAGATGTGGGCAAAAGAAACAGCAGAAGGTATAAGAAGTGGGATAATTTATACAATTTTGGCGGGAATAGAAAAATTCAGTCAGGAATGGTTAAATTTATATCCAGAGAGCGGGATAATTTTAACAGGGGGAGATGGCGACTTAATTAGGGATTACTGGCAAGAAAACGCCATTAAATCACCCCTAGTGGATAGGACGATAATTTTTGAGGGAATTGCCGCAGTTAAGGGAATCCCCTACTATTTAATTGACAAAGGGGAACCTATCTATAGCAAAGACCAAGGTGCTTAGGACAATCCATCGCTGAAACCCTGTTCAGATAAGAGTTTGAAAATTGAAAGCGTCCTAAATAACCCATTATTTGCTATAGTAGAGTCGGGGAAAGTTTTCTCAACTGGGGAAATTTCTCAGCAACTAGGCACAAAATTCAGGATATAGTTATGGCGATCGTTCTAGTAACCGGTTCTGCTGGTTTAATTGGTTCCGAATCAGTACGATTTTTTTGTGATCGGGGTTATACTGTCGTCGGTATCGATAATAATATGCGTCAGGTATTTTTTGGTGAAGACGCTTCAACGGAGTGGAATCGAGCCAAATTATCCCAAGATTACGGGGATAAATACATTCACCATGCTGTAGATATTCGGGATCATGAAGCCATTTCAGCTATATTTAAAACCTATAGTCATGATATATCCTTAATTATCCACACGGCGGCGCAACCTTCCCACGATTGGGCAGCTAAGGATCCCTATATGGATTTTAGTGTCAATGCTAACGGAACTTTAGTATTATTAGAAAATACTCGTCAACAATGTCCCCAAGCAGTATTTATTTTCTGTTCCACCAATAAAGTTTACGGGGATAGACCGAATGAATTGCCTTTAGTAGAAAAAGAATTACGTTGGGAAATCTCGGAAAATCATCCTTATTTTGCTCAAGGTATTGACGAGTTGATGAGTATTGATGCTTGTAAACATTCTTTGCTTGGTGCCTCGAAAGTGGCGGCGGATGTATTAGTACAGGAATACGGTCGTTATTTTGAGATGAAAACTGCCTCTTTTCGTGGTGGTTGTTTAACCGGTCCAAGTCATTCGGGAACCCAATTACACGGGTTTTTATCCTACTTAATGAAATGTACGATGATTGGCAAAGAATACAGTATTTATGGGTATAAGGGTAAGCAGGTACGCGATAATATTCATAGTTACGATCTCGTCAATGCTTTCTATCATTTTTATCAGACCCCGCGAGTAGCAGAAGTTTATAATATCGGTGGTAGTCGCTTTAGCAATTGTTCTATGTTAGAAGCTATTCAAGAATGTGAAGCGATTGCGGATAAAAAGTTAAACTGGCAGTATGTAGAGACTAATCGTATTGGTGATCATATCTGGTGGATTTCTGATGTGAGTAAGTTTAAAAATCATTATCCTGATTGGCAGTTAACCTACACAGTAACAGATATTCTCAAAGAGATTTTTAGTCAAAACGTTAGCCGTTGGACTTAGGGTAAATCAAGAATTATTCTGGTCAATTTTTATCTGCTAGTTTTCCCTCGTTACAAAAGTGATTTTTAGACAAATATACTGCTAGTAATTGAGGGAATCTGTCAATTATTTAACCAGAGGAGATTAATGATGTTATTAATAGAGCAATATTGACCTAGAAAAACTAAACCAGATCATGTTTTAAGAGACTATTATGTTAACTAAAATCTACAACAATAAAATTTTCCGATTTCTCATTGCTGGGGGAGTGGCATTTCTAATCAACTTATTCTTAATTTATTGGTTCATTGATGACTTGGGATTTAATACACCATTTCTGAAGAATGTTGCTAATGTCATTTCGATAGAAATATCTTTAATTGCTAGTTTCTTTATCTATAGAATCTGGGTGTGGACTGGAGGAGATTGGACAATTAGAGATGTGATTTTGATACAACTTCCTCTCTATCATCTCTCGGCAGGTTTAGCAGTTTTACTGCGAGTTTTATTGATATTTCCCTTCTTAAACTGGTTAGGAATTAGCCCCGGAGTTAACACAATGATTGGGGTTTTACTGGGAGCTAGTATTAATTATGTTGCCAGTGATAGCCTAATTTTTAAACCCAAGAATAAGACTAATGAGACAGAAATGTACTATCCCGAAGGATTAGCACCAGCTTTCGAGATGGACGGTTACTCTCACCCACGTCAATCAAGGGATAACTATGCAGTAAAAACCCTATCAATAATTATCCCTGCTTACAACGAAGAAGATTGCATCGAAAGCACCACTCACTTAATATCTGAACGTTTAGAAGAGGATAAAATTGATTATGAAATCCTAGTGGTTAATGACAATAGCAAAGATAACACCGAAGCAGTTCTGAAAAAAATCAACCAAGAAAATCCTCGGATTCGCTACGTCAATAACTATTATCCCAACGGGTTTGGTTTTGCGGTGCGCTGTGGATTAGAAAATTTTAGCGGTGATGCAGTGGCAGTAGTAATGGCAGATAATTCCGACTCTCCCGATAACATGGTGGACTATTATTATAAACTCCAAGAAGGCTACGATTGCGTTTTTGGTTCTCGTTTTATCAAAGGAGGAAAAGTTATTGATTATCCCATTCACAAGTTATTCATTAATCGTTTGGCTAATCTATTCATTCAAGTTTTATTTGGGCTAAAATTTAATGATACCACTAACGCCTTTAAAATCTATCGGAAGGAGGTTATCGAAGGAATCTCACCTCTACTGTCTCACCATTTTAATTTAACAGTAGAGATGCCCTTAAAAGCAATCGTGCGAGGATATTCCTACACGACAATTCCCATCACTTGGCGCAATCGTACCACGGGGATTTCCAAGTTAAAACTCAAGGAAATGGGTAGTCGTTATTTATTTATAGTTCTCTCTATCTGGTTAGAAAAACACCTTTCTAGAGGCGACTATAAGCGCAAAAAGAAAAAAAATCAAGTTGTTTGATAATTATTATCTAGTGGAGTATTTTTGATGAGTAGGCAAGTGTTAATTACTGGTGGTGCGGGTTTTGTGGGCAGTTCTTTAGGTTTGGGATTAGCCCAACTCTATCCCGACTGGAAAATTATCGCTTTAGATAACTTAAAACGTCGCGGTTCTGAATTAAATATTCCCCGTCTCAAACAAGCGGGAATTGAGTTTGTTCATGGAGATGTCAGAAATGCGGAAGACTTAGAAGCATCCGCTTTACCAGTGGATTTAATCCTAGAATGTTCGGCAGAACCTTCCGTTTTAGCTGGTTATACTTCCCCCGGCTACGTTTTGCAAACCAACTTAATTGGAACGATTAACTGTTTAGAATTAGCTAGACAAACCCAAGCAGATTTTATTTTTCTCTCCACCAGTAGAGTTTATCCCATCGCCTATCTTAATCAATTAAACTATACAGAAACAGATACTCGTTTTCAGTTATCTGAACAGCAAGATTTACCCGGAGTTTCTGCTTTTGGTATCAGTGAACAATTTCCCTTAGATTTACCCCGTTCTCTCTACGGTTCCACTAAGTTAGCATCGGAATTGATTATTAATGAATATGGGGATGCCTACGGATTAAGAACTTTAATTAATCGCTGTGGAGTTTTAACCGGTCCTTGGCAGATGGGAAAAGTTGATCAGGGAGTTTTTGCCCTTTGGGTGGCTAATCATTACTTTCAGAAGTCCTTAAAATATATCGGTTATGGGGGTACAGGGAAACAGGTTAGAGATTTTCTTCATGTAGCTGATTTACTCGATTTAATCGATATTCAGATTGCTAATTTAGCACAATTCAAAGGGCAGACTTTTAATGTGGGGGGTGGGCAAGATTTTTCCTTGTCCCTTTATGAAACTACAAAACTATGTCAAGAAATCACGGGCAATAGTATAATGATTGAGGCAGTTCCCGAAAATCGCACCGGAGATATGCCAATTTTTATCACTGATTCTCGCAAAATCAGTTCTATGACTGGATGGCAACCCCAGCGAGACGGTAGAAAATTAATCCAAGATATTTTTGATTGGATTTATGATCACGAAAAGGAATTAAAACGTATTTTTTAACTGAACAATTATGCAGAAAAAATCTATCAAATCACCTGTAGTCGTCAAGGGAATACTAATTATCATTACCGCCTACTTTTTTCTGGCAAATTTGCCTATTATTGATTGGTTAAAAATTGGTTTAGATGCTTCTTGGGCTTTTGCTATTAGTGATGCTGCTCATAAACAGTTAATTTTTGGTAAAGATATTATCTTCACCTACGGACCCCTAGGCTATCTGATTCATGGCACATCTTTAAATCACAACTTTTCCCAAATTATCTATTTTCGCTGGTTGATACACCTTTGTCTATTAGCAGTAGTTATTCTCAGATTATTATTTATTAACGAATATAGCAATCAAATAGTTTTTGTGCTGTCAATTATTTTTGCTACCCTAGTAGGAAATCCCTACAACAGTATCGGCTTTACTGCTGATTATCAGATGATATTTATCCTCCTGATACTCATGTCTTTTGATAACTTTTTTCAAAAGTACATCAATTATTTGGCTATAGCTATTGGGATCATCACCGGGTTCTCCATACTCACCAAACTAACTTTAGGAATTTATCTAGCAGGCAGCCTGTTTATCTACATATTTGTTAATATTGTTCGGGGATATTTTCAAAAGTCAGCATCGATAGTTATAAAAAATGTTCTCGCTGGTATCAACTTAACTTTAACCATTCCTTCCATTGCCTTTATTTTTCTCTATCCAGCTTCCTCTAACCGAGCCTTTATTCACATTATAGTTAATCTTTGCATTGCTGGAGGAGTGGCTTTAACTCTCTGGTTTATTGTCAGATCTGCCCGCCTATCGGCACCCCCCTTATTAAGGGAAGCAGGGGGGATCAAGGGCAAAATCTATCTTCTATTTAATCAGAACCACTTACTTAACTTGTTACCTCTGTTAGTATTTTATGGGCTTTATGGGTTACTTCTCCTCCAAACAATTAATCTAAATAATTTTCCCTCTCTCCTGGGATATTTGAGCAATTCTTGGCAAATTTCTTCTGGTTATTCCAGTGGGATGAGTATTGTAGGAAATTACCCGCGTTTACTCATTGCCTTGCTCTGCTTTGCCTTAAGTTTGCTTTTAATGTCTCTGGCAATTATAGAACAAAAAATTAGTCTAGCTATTGCCTATAGTTTTACTATGTTTTTATCATTTAAGCATGGATTTGTTAGGCAAGATGCTCACGTTGTTGTTTTTACACTTGTGGTTATTCTCTTAGCTTCTCTCTATACAACAATTATTAAAAACTCTCGGTTGAAGAAAATTGCTTATTGTGCTTGGGGAATGATTTTTTTGGGATGTATTATTATCACCTCTAGTCCTAATTGGACTATATTGGAAAATGCTCGCCAGTGGAGTAATTTCAGTCCCGATAGAGTGGTTAATAATATCGGGGTTGTCATTTCCTCTATGCTTAATCCCACAGAATTAAAAATGCGAGGTGAAAGGAGTACAACTAAAAATTTACAAGTCATTGCTGCCGCTACCAAAATACCCGATTCTGTGCTGGAAAAAGTGCAAGGCAAAACTATTGATATAATTCCCTGGGAATTTTCACTTATTCCGGGCAATCAGCTTAATTGGAAACCACGGCCGATTATTCAATCCTATTCTGCTTATACAGAAAAACTGGATGAACTAAATTATCAAAGCTTATCTCAATCTCCCAGAGATTATCTGATTTATCACTTTCAATCTATTGATGGCAGACATCCTTTTTTTGATGAACCTAAAGCTTTTTCCTATGTGGTTTGTAATTATCAACTTGACTCGGTAAATTCGCCCTTCCAAGTCCCCGCAATCAAAACCAACTTTTATCTTCTAGAAAAACAAAATCTCAGTCGTTGCAGTCCAACTTCTCTAGGAGAGACCACTAATATTACTTGGGAGCAAGTCTATGAATTACCTACTCGTAATAGTGGGATTACTCGTGTTCAAGTTAAATTTGAATATTCTTGGTTAGGTAAAATAATCAAAAAAATATTTAGAATTACTCCTGTGATAATTAACGTTAATTATCTTGATGGAACTCAAGCCAATTTTCGCTTTCTTCAAGATAATTCAGCTAATGGAGTTATCCTTAGTCACTTACCAAGAAATGATCAGGAATTAATGGCATTTTTTCAGGGAAAATTACCGCCACAAGTGAAGTCTTTTAGCTTTTCTGTCAGTAATCCTCTGCTATTCTCCCCAGAAATAAAAGTAACGCCTTTTTGGGAAGTTGACACTGGTTCATAATCTTTCTTGAACCTTGAAAAGCGGTTAATATCTCTGGAAAATGGAGAATAGGGAACTCGAATCCCTGACCTCTGCGGTGCGATCGCAGCGCTCTACCAACTGAGCTAATTCCCCATATAATAGACCATAATAGCATTTTTGAGCAGAAAATACTAGGAACTGGCAAAAAATCGAGCGGCTCCTCTCTGGAAAACTTTAAAATGGAAAAAGTAATCTTGAGGATGATAACCAATGGCGATACTACGCTTAGAGAATGGGACAACTTATACCCAGTTAGCCGATATTAGTCTGGAATTGGCCAAATTAAATGTCACTTTAAACTATTGGCCGATCGAAAACGAGGCCACCCGTCAGCTACTTAAGCAAGCTTCTCTGACTGACGAAGAAAAAGAAATAGTTTTAACCAGCTTAGACGGTTATTTTAAGCAACTAAAGCAAGAAGCGGGTTATCAAGCTAGAGATTTAATCGTTTTGCACCCTGAAATTCCCAATCTCGACACTTTACTGGCAAAGTTCGAGCGCTGTCACACCCACGCCGACGATGAGGTGCGTTATATCATTGATGGAGAAGGGGTTTTTGGCTTTGTCTTTGCCGATGGTTCTCAGGGGGAATTAACTATTCAACCTCAAGAATATATCAATGTTCCCGCCCAGAGCGAACACTGGTTTCACCTCACTGCCAGTAAACGAGTTAAAGCAGTGCGTTACTTCACCAGTACCGCCGGATGGGTTCCCGAATATACGGAAACTGTCATTCGTTTTCCTAGTTTAACAGCCCTGTAGCCTTTGGTTTCAGGCGAGCGCTCTCCCCATAAGACAGATGAGTAGGTGGGTATTAAAAACTTTCAGACACCCCCCTTATTAAGGGGGGATTAAGGGTAGGGCTGTTTCATTCTCCCATCAGAATATCAAAAGTAAAAGCGATCACTGTCAGGTAAAATGAAAAGTGACCGCCAACTTTTAAAATATATGTTGAGCTTAATAGAAAAACTGAAACAAGTCAA
>NZ_JADBTZ010000405.1:0-18222 GCF_020245885.1 Microcystis sp. M165S2
ACTTCCCCACTTCCCCACTTCCCCACTTCCCCACTTCCCCACTTCCCCACTTCCCCACTTCCCCACTTCCCCACTTCCCCACTCTGCAATAATTACTCGCAGCCAGAAATACGTTTGGAATATCATACTTTGTGCTTTTTGTCAAAAAAACTTTTTTTTTGCAATAAAACTACATAAAAAAAAGATCATCGTTGCTGGTGAAATTGACTGATTTACCCGTCTTAATTAGGATAACCTTCTCGGTTTGGCAAGGGTTTCAACCATTGCTGCCCAAAAAAGCACAGAATAACCCACTATGAAATTCTATCAAATCGCTGTAGCCATTGCAACATCGTTGTTAAATAAAAATCTTTCTCAATTAATTCTTAAGAATTTATAAATATTGCGAAATGTTAATTTAAATATTCTCAAGCTTTTGCAGTCAATAAATAATTTTTACTTATCTTTGTCGGAAAATAGAACTCCTGCAAAAATCCCACATCTACCATGGGGTTAGGAGTCAGTTATCAGTTATCAGTTATCAGTTCACTGAGAAAACTCCCCACACCCTACACCCTACACCCCACACCCCACTTATTCAACAAAGATGAAAGAATCATGGCGAGAACGTCTGAATATCTCTCGAATAGCGATTAATGCCCCGAGGTTAACCATTGCTTTCTGGTTAGCGGTGGCCGTGGCGGGAATTTTGGCTTTTAGTTCCCTAAAATACGCTCTTTTCCCCGATATCAGCTTTCCAGTCGTAATAATTAACGCTCAAGCGGATTTAGCTACTGCTATCACCACGGAACAGCAATTAACTAAACCCCTAGAAAATCCCCTTTTCTCTCTCCCCGGTTGTCGCGATGTGTCCTCGACTACTTCCCCCGGACAGTCAGTAATCAGCGTTTTCTTTAAAATTGGCACAAATTTAGACAGGGCCACGGCAGCAGTTAAACAGGCTATCTCGCAAGTCCCTTTACCCCCTCAAGCTACCACAGAAGTTATCCCCGTTGATTTAAATGAGTCGGCAACAGTCACCTATGCGCTGGTGAGTGAGCAGAAAACTCTGGAAGAATTAAGCCAAATCGCCCAAGATAATTTAATTCCGCCCTTAAAAGCTCTCGAAGGTACGGCTAAAGTTAATTTACTCGGTCAAGGTACAGTTAGGGAAGATAATCCCCATAAAAGCTTAACCCGACCATTGCCCACGCTGGTGCGCTTTAATGGCCAAGAGGCGATCGCAGTGCAGGTAATCAAACAAGGTGCTGCCAATAGTCTCGATCTGGCCGCCCAAGCAGAAAAACTGGTTAAAGACATAGCACAAAAACTGCCCGATGTCAAGATAATTTTAGCTGAAACCCAAGCGGAATATATTCGCGCTGCCCTACAAGGCACGATCGATGATTTACTTTTGGCAGTTTTGCTGTCGGTGCTGGTGATATTGATATTTTTAGGCAGTTTCGCCGCTACAATCATTTCTGCTCTGGTTATCCCCCTATCTCTTTTGGGGACTTTCATTATCATGGCAATCTATGGGTTTAATCTGGAAACCCTGACGCTGCTGGCCCTCGCTTTGGTGATCGGCATTGTCGTGGATGATGCGATCGTTGATGTGGAGAATATTTCCCGTTTAATCGACGCGGGGGAAACCCCGAAAAATGCGGCACTCAAGGGGACAAGGGAGATCGGATTAGCTGTCACTGCTTCCACTTTAACCATTGTTGCCGTGTTTATACCCGTCGCTTTTATGGGGGGTGCGGTGGGACAGTTTTTCCAACCCTTCGGTTTAACTGTCTCGGCTGCGGTGATTTTTTCTCTGTTGATCGCCAGAACTTTATCGCCAGTTTTGGCAGTATATTGGCTGAAACCGCAGTCACGGGCAAAAATGACGAAACAAAAGCGACCGATTGAGAACGCCTATCGACGGCTCTTAAACTGGTCATTGCGTCATCGTTTGCTGGTCATTGCTATTGCCCTAATTACCTTTTTTGCGGGTATTGCCCTGATTCCTTTTATTTCTAGGGGATTTATTCCCCGACTCGATCGCGGCGAGTTTAATCTGGTTTATACTTCTCCTTTGCCGAAAATAACGCAAATTAGTCCTAATAAACCGACGGCTAAGAGTTCTAGCGATAGTTTCGCTTGGATTTCCCAGTTAGCGAGTTCTCCCGAAAGTTTTCTTTTGCGTCGCACTATCCGCGATGGCAGCAAATTAGAAGCGCCGATTTTGCGGGATGGGGAAGTGGAATCGACTTTTATGATCGCCGGTTTACGGGGTGAGCCGAATCGTGGCAAAATTCACATTAAACTGAAGAGCGATCGTCAATCTCACACCAGTGCGGTGCAGCAACGGATTCGGCAAATTTTACCGACAATTAGAGGGGTGAATGTCAGTATCGAGGACATTCCTTTTGTGCAGACGGAAGCGGAAAAGCCGATCCAAATTGCGATTAAAAGCGATGATTTGCAGCTATTGCGCGATAGTGCCGAGAAATTGCGGGTTGAGGCCGCTAAAATCGCCGGTTTAAAGGATATTTCCCTATCATCTAGATTAAATGAGCGGGGGGATTTTTTGGCGATCGAGCGTTTAAATGGTCAACAGGCGATTTTTCTCAGTGCTAATCTTAGTCCGGATTTAGGATTAGAAGATGCGGCCATTAAAATTGAAGGGATTCCTTTACCGGAAGGGATAACTTTACAGCGTTGGGGTACTTCTTCTCAAAGTAGCGATGTTTTGGGCAGTTTTGGTCGCACTTTAATCCTAGCGACAATTTTAATGTTAGGAGTTTTATGGTTATTATTCAGAAGACTGTTAGAAACTATCGTCATCGCTTTATGTTTACCTTTAGCGATTGTGGGGGCAATGTTGGGGTTATTGGTAACGGGTAGTGAGTTTAGTATGATTTCTCTGATCGGGTTTATCTTCCTCTTGGGATTACTTGATAAAAACGCTGTGTTATTGCTGGATTATACTAACCAATTGCGTCAACAGGGTTGGAGTCGGGAGCAAGCGGTTTTAGAGACGGGAATGATTAGGTTAAGACCGATTTTAATGACCACTTGTTCGACAATTTTAGGCATGATTCCGATCGCTTTGGGATTGGGTACTGGTGCGGAATTGCGGCAACCCATGGCGATGGTAATTGTGGGAGGTTTAGTCACTTCTTCCCTGTTGAGTTTAATTGTTGTGCCTGTGTTATATCTAAGTTTAGAGGATGTTTGGAACCAGATTAAAGCCGGTCAAAAGTAGCTAGTTTTACCGTTTTAGCTTCTGATTACTATAGAGTCGTTTGAATTCTTTTTGTTGTTGATTATGATCGACAATTGGCTCAGGATAACCACAACGATGTCTTTCTAAATGGGGGATTTTCCCGGTTACTAAATATTCCGTATCTACGGAAGCTAATTCCGGCAACCATTGACGAATATATTCCCCTTCTGGATCGAATTTTTGTGTCTGACTAGCGGGATTAAAAATTCTTAAAGGTTTCGGATCCATCCCACTAGAGGCACTCCACTGCCAACCACCATTATTAGCGGCTAAATCGCCATCAAAAAGTTTCTGCATGAAGTATTTTTCGCCTTTTTGCCAGTTAATAATTAAGTCTTTGGTTAAAAAACTCGCCACGATCATGCGACAACGATTGTGCATCCATCCTGTTTCATTTAATTGTCGCATCGCCGCGTCAACGATGGGATAGCCGGTTTTTCCCTCACACCAAGCTTGAAAATGTTCTTCGTTATCCTGCCAAGGAAAATGACGAAATTCTGTTCTATAAGCACCGACCGCCAATTCTGGGAAAAAATAGAGACAATGCTGGTAAAATTCCCGCCAGGCTAACTCTTGCTGCCAAGTGATAATACCATCTTTTGCTTCCTGGGCGCGGCAATTTTCTAATAACTCTAGGGTTGCCGTCCAAATTGTGCGAATGCCAATCGCGCCAAATTTTAAAGCGGCACTCAAGCGCGAGGTGCCATCAACAGCGGGGAAGTTACGATCTTCTTGATAATTGTTAATAACCCCTTGACAAAATTCTTCTAATCTGCTATTAGCGGCCTTTTCTCCGGGGGTGAGGGGTAAGGGATTTTGCCAAGTAAAACCTAAATTTTCTAGGGTTGGTAAATTAATAGTTTCTGTGAGTTTCTCCCCCTCATTTTCGTCTAATCCTTGCAGGTTTTCTAGGGTTGTGGGGCTGGCTTTGGCTAATTGGCTCCAATTTTTCCAAAAAGGAGTATATACGGTGTAGGGGCTTTTTGAGAGGGTGAGGACTTGCCCTGGAGCGTGGAGAAGTTGATCCCAGAAGGTTTCTACCTCAATTCCTTTTGTTTGTAAAGCGGCAATTACCTGTTGATCCCGTTGACGCGCGTAGGGTTCAATATCGAGGTTAAAAAAAACTGCTTTTGCTGATAAATTGCTGGCTAAGTTGACGAGTGTTTGACTGGGGTTGCCGCGAATAATCAGTAATTGACTACCTTTTTGGCGATAATTTTTGGCTAATTCCTCTAGACAACCGAGGAGATAGGCAACTCTCGCAGAGGCGATATCATCCCCTTCTAAAATAGCAGGATCGAGGCAGAAAACCCCGATAATTTTCGGACTACGTTCCCTAGCTTTACTAAGTCCAATATTGTCCGAGAGACGTAAATCGCGACGATGCCAGAAAAGGATTAGATTTGACATAAAGTAAGGTGATGAGAAGATTATCAGGAGCGAGATTATTGGGGGTAAAACTGCAAGCCAGAAATACTCTTTCTATAATTATAGGACAGTGGATCAAGAATAATTATCTAATTTTACAATCTAGCTGTGATTGGCAGTTAATTTATGGACAAAATCTCGATGTTCTGTTGTTTCTAACCCCCGCTGCAAAATCACTAAAACTTTTCCTAAGTCGCCCATTAATAAAGCGTTTTTATCTAGCCATAAACCGGGGAAGATTTGGGAGCGTATTATGCCATCACTATCGGGTTCTAGTTTAATATATTCTCCTGCCTGTAGCCGAAACCAATCAAATTCTTGTTCATAAAACCGCCAGACTAGATATTCTTGGACTTGATTGCGACGATAAACATTTAATTTTTGATGCACATCGTAGGAAGCACTAGAAGCGGCAATTTCGACAATTAATTCCGGCGCGCCTTCTACATAATCATCTTGACTAATTGTCGATTGTCCTCCCTTTTCAATTCTTAATAGGGCATCCGGTTGGGGTTCGTTATCAATATCTAATCTCACGGTGGCATTATCACCCAATCTAACACCAGGAGTCGCCGCTTTATAGAGAGCTAACCATCCGATAATATTAGCATGAGGCTCGGCGTGACTTTCAAATCTGAGGGGAGATGCCATATAAACAATTCCTTCAATTAATTCCGCTTTTTTGAGATGGGGCATTGCTTGATAACGTCGTTCAAATTCCCATCGAGTTAATTTATCGCCGTTTTCTAGGGGAGGAATTGTTAAAGAAGCAGCCATTACTGGGGTAGTTATCATAAGTTCTCTCTTTTCACCCGTCTCCTTGTTAATCTTTGCCAGCTATCGAATCAGGCTTTTTTACTGATCTTCCATTATTATAACATCGATAGGTAAGAGATGTTAGAGTAGTTTAACACACCCACAAACATCAATTAGAAGTCAATAAATAATCCATTAGTTTGAGCAAAGTCGTTTCTCCCATATTATAGAACGCTTGAGAGAAAACATTTCTCTGATTTTAAAATCTAGCTGTGATTATCAGTTAATTTATTGACAAAATCTCGATGTTCTGCTGTTTCTAACCCCCGCTGCAAAATCACTAAAACTTTTCCTAAGTCGCCCATTAATAAAGCGTTTTTATCTAGCCATAAACCGGGGAAGATTTGGGAGCGCATTATGCCATCACTATCGGGTTCTAGTTTAATATATTCTCCTGCCTGTAGCCGAAACCAATCAAATTCTCGTTCATAAAACCGCCAGACTAAGTATTCTTGGACTTGATTGCGACGATAGACATTTAATTTTTGATGCACATCGTAGGAAGCACTAGAAGCGGCAATTTCGACAATTAATTCCGGCGCGCCTTCTACATAATCATCTTGACTAATTATCGATTGTCCTCCCTTTTCAATTCTTAATAGGGCATCCGGTTGGGGTTCGTTATCAATATCTAATCTCACGGTACAATTATCCCCTAATTGCAGATAGGGGGTAAAAGCTTTATAAAAACCCAACCATAACATAATATGCGCGTGGGGTTCACCATGTTGGGTAATTCTCAAGGGAGATGCCATATAAACAATTCCTTCAATTAATTCCGCTTTTTTGAGATGGGGCATCCCTTGATAACGTCGTTCAAATTCCCATCGAGTTAATTTATCGCCGTTTTCTAGGGGGGGAATTGTTAAAGAAGCAGCAATTACTGGAGTAGTTGTCATAAGTTTTCTCTTTTCAACCGTCTTCTTGTTAATCTTTGCCCGCTATCGGATCAGGCTTTTTTACTGATCTTCCATTATTATAACATCGATCGGTAGGGTGTGTTAAATTAGCTCAACACACCCACAAAAATTAATTGTAAGTCAGCAGATAATCGACAAGCTTAATTAATCTTTTCTCTTTAACTCCTGACACTGGGCGATTTAGGATATCTTCCAAAGAGTCAAAGGGCTTTTCTGAACGTTTTTTCAGAAAGTCATTAACAGATGCAGGTAGAATTCCCCCTTTTTTAAGCTGATTAGCATCACAGGTATTCAAAAGCTCTAAAATCGACTTAGAAGAAGGAGGAGGAGGAGGAGGAGGAATTTTTTCTTCCAGTCTTTTGATTTCTTTTTGGTACTCCTCTCGGATTTCTTGTAACTGGGTTTCTAATCGTTTTTCAAGATTACTCATCCTCAATTCTAGAGAATTATATATTTCTTCTGGCGTGGTAATTATCGCAGGAGCAGCAGATAATAACTGCATTTGCTGTGAAGCGATATTCTCCGCTTCTTTATCAACTACAAAAGCGTTAATAGTTTCTAGGCTGAGTTCTTTTTCTTTAGCAATTAAACAGGCATAATACTCTAAATTTCCCTCAATAATCTGGAAGCGTTCAAAGCCAATTTTTTTGAGAATGACAGGACGAATTAAGCCCTTCATTGCTACAATAAGATTAGCTAAGTTTTGTAAATCTGTTTCTGGAAAATAAGAACGCTCTTTAGTAGCTACCACGTCCTGTAAATCAATTAGTAAGAAATCCCACATTTACTTAACTCCTATTTTAGCTAAAACTTCCAGTGCTAAGGCTTCAAATTCTGCTGCTGATACTCCCGCATCAGCTTGATGTTCCGCATAATCCATTATAGATTGGGGAGCAGTAATTTCTAAATCTCCCACGGTAACGTATTGATTTATACAGCGAGATAAAGGCATTCTTTCCGATATAGTCGATTCCATCAAGGGTAAACCATATTTGTCTGGAATCACTTGTTTTTGTTTAGGAAGTGTGTGTTTTAAGTATTGAGCGTGGGTAGAAATTTTGGAGGGTAAAACACCCAAAATTTTTAGGGGTTCTTTACCTAAATTTTCACGACTTTCGTTAATTGCTTCCTTGATAAACTTTTTTACACTATTTAAACCTTGATTAGAAAATGGTTTAAGATCGGAAGGAATAATCAGATAGTCGGAAGCAATTAAACCAGCTTGAGCATAAAAATCTAAGGATGGCGGTGTGTCAATAATAACAAAGTCATAATTATCTCTAATTTTATCTAATTTTTTCGATAATCTTGTGTTAGAAGTTCCGTATCTGGTTAGGGTAGTTTGTTTTTCAATTAAGCTAATATGAGCGGGAATTACATCAATTTCTGGATGGTTAAATCCCTGGGATTTCCTAACAATACTTGGCACAAAAGTTATGTCTCCATCATTGAGTAAATGAAAGACATTTTTATCTTTTAAATCATCGTCATCATCGAATTGAAACTTAATTAAACCAACGGCAAAGGTACTATTAGCTTGAGCATCAATATCAATCAATAATACTCGCTTGCCTTTTTTACTCAAAGCTGCCGCTAGATTGGTAGCGACGGTGGTTTTACCAACACCACCTTTATGATGATAAATTGCGATGGTTTTCATGGGATTTCTGTTGTTGATTGTTGGAGAATTGAGCGGTTGAATACCTAAAGATAAGGTTTCGTAGCCAATCAGAGATTTTAACTGTTCTAAGTGAGAGGCAATTTCTAACCCAGAACATCTAAAAACTAAATAAATTTTATCGGGTTTCCTTTGATAAAGTAGAATCTCATAACCATTGGTTAATAATCCCCACTGCACTTTAAAGTAGTTGAGATAATAACCTAAGCGGTGACGATGATTGATCAGCTTTTCTCTGGGGTTTTTAGCCTCGATAATTAGACAGTGAGAGGATAAAAACTGCTTTTTGTTGATAGGTTTTTGAGCGGAAACAAGGAAATCTAAGCGTACTTTACCGAAGCTAACTTGTTGATACCAATGTTCGGCATTGTAGCCTAGTTTGGGGAGTAAATACTGGACGATTAATTTACTCTCCACTTCCCTTTCGTTATGACAATAGTGAGGATTGAAAGTCACACATTTGAGGAAATACTTAAGAACAACTTATTGTTAGTTTAAATGATGACAGCCCTTCTCGTCAAGGTGAAGCACAGACTAAATTCTTACTTAATCGGGTATTTCAGCTGCAAGAACGAACCCCATCTATCCCAGAAAAGCTACATATTGAGATGAATATCAGTCAATTTACGGGTTTATTGCAGTAGGATGTTTATCTAAAAACCATCCTACTGACAGCTTCAATTAATTAATCTGCATAATTTTCTCGGCTACTCTCTGGGAAATAAAAGGTAAAATTGAACGATTTTGACTGTTATCTTTTCCCTCGGTAAATACTACCAAGAGATAGGGAGTATGATGGGGAATTTCAATATAGGCTGCATCGTGACGTACTTGACTTGTCCAACCAGCTTTTGACCAAATTTGACTATTTTCTGGTAATCCTTGTCCGAGAAATCCTAAGATTTGTGTATCATCTCCTTGACTTGTCCAATCAGCAGGATTAAGACTACGTTTTAGTAAAGACATCATCATCTGGGAACGTTGGGAAGAAACAGCAATCCCCCCGACAATAGTATGAATTAAACGCGCCACTGCATTGCTAGTTAACATATTGCGATTCTCCATTAATTCCCCTAAAAAAGCGCGTTCACGTCCATAGGGACCATCGGACCAAGTTTTTTGATTAACGTTAATTGTCGCTAATTCTGGCCAATTTAGGGATTGAAAATAACGATTAACTATGTTGCGTTGTTGCTTCCAAGTTTCAAAGGGACCGGCGGCAATTTCTGGACCGCTAGTGGTTCCCGTGACCAGATCTACAACTAAACTGGTAGCATCATTACTAGAGTCAACAATCATGTCACGAATGGCGCGATTTAATTCGGTGCTTTCGGGAATCATTACCCCTTCTAACCACTCATGAATTGCTACTAGATAAAATAATTTCACTAAACTAGCTGGATAGGTTCTTTCTTGTCCGCGATAGCTAAATCCGCGGGGGGAATATTTCCAGAATTCTTCGTGGGAAATTGCTCCCCCCGTGTTGACGATAACGGGAGGATCATATACTATCCAAGTTAGGGCAATTTGTTCTTGAGCTAATTGGGGAAATTCTCGCCAAGTTGTTTCTAAAATATCTGTACCGAACTGTTGGAGGTGATCTTCAGTATGAAAAAAGTTCATAGGTGTGCTGCAAAGTCAAGAGTTAGAAGGTGGATAAATTCTTGAGTCGGCAATTCTCATTTTACGGTAAAATTTACCGATAATTAATTATTTGATCGCTTCTGAGTTTAATGTTTATATCTACCGATGAGGTTCATCTCTATTTTATCAGTCTCGATCCGCCTGGGGACAGACTAGAAAAACTGGCTTCTTTGCTCTCGGAAGATGAAATAATTAGAGCTAATCGTTACCATTTTCCCGAACACAAGCGGCGTTTTTTGGTGGCTAGGGGATGTTTAAGGGAGATTTTAGGGTCATATTTGGCGAGAAGTCCCGAAAAAATCGAGTTTATCTACAGTGAACGGGGAAAACCGAGTATTAACTACCAATTGCAGTTTAATCTCTCCCATTCCGAGGAGATGGCAATCTGTGGCTTGACTTTAACCGCTCGCATCGGGGTAGATTTAGAGAAAATGCGCGGGGTGAAAGATTTAGATAGCTTGACAAAAAGGTTTTTTTGTGCTAGGGAACATGATCTGGTTGAAAAGTCCGCAGAGAAGGAAAAGCTATTTTTTCAGTTATGGACGGCAAAAGAGGCTTATTTAAAGGCACTGGGAACGGGAATTAGCGGGGGACTCGATCGAGTGGAAGTGGGCCTCAATCCCTTAAAATTAGACAATGTGGCGGGGGAATGGCAATTATGGACAGCGGCAATCGGCGATAATTATCGAGCGACTGTGGTTATCGAAGGTAGCGATCGAGTGATTAAAACCTTTGGCCTTTCTGATCTATGATTAATTGGGTAGTTAATTGCCTTCAGGTGTCCTTAATTATTACTTAATCTTGTTTTCTCTATGCGAATTGCTCTTTTTACAGAAACTTTCTTACCGAAAATCGATGGAATTGTCACCCGTCTTAAACATACCGTTGACCACCTACAAAGATTAGGTCATCAGGTATTAGTTTTCTCTCCCGATGGCGGTTTAAAAGAGTACAAAGGTGCTAAGATTCATGGAGTTACAGGGATTCCCCTACCCCTATATCCGGAATTAAAAATGGCTTTCCCCCGGCCCTCAGTCGGTCAAGCTTTAGAGAGGTTCAAACCCGATATTATTCATGTGGTTAACCCCGCTATTTTAGGGGTGGGAGGCATTTATTTTGCCAAAACTATGAACATTCCCCTCGTCGCTTCCTATCATACCCATCTCCCCCAATACCTACAACACTACGGGTTAGGTTCCCTAGAAGGATTACTCTGGGAATTATTAAAATTGGCCCACAATCAAGCAAGTTTAAATCTCTGTACTTCCACTGCTATGGTGCAAGAATTATCTAGTCGTGGCATTGAAAAGGTAGAGCTTTGGCAAAGGGGAGTCGATACGGAATTATTTCAACCTCATTTAAAATCCCCGGCTATGAGACTGAAATTATCCCAAAACAACCCCGATAGTCCTCTCTTATTATACGTTGGTCGAGTCTCGGCCGAAAAAGAAATTGATCGCATTAAACCAGTATTAGAAGCGATTCCCGAAGCAAGATTTGCCATTGTGGGAGATGGTCCCCATCGGGAAGCTTTAACAAGTCATTTTGCCGACACAAATACCCATTTTGTCGGTTATTTACAGGGGTTAGAATTAGCCTCCGCTTTTGCTTCCGCAGATGCTTTTCTTTTTCCCTCACGCACAGAAACCCTCGGTTTGGTACTCTTAGAATCCATGGCTGCCGGTTGTCCGGTGGTGGCGGCAAATTCGGGGGGAATTCCCGATATTGTCACCGATGGAGTTAATGGTCATCTCTTCGATCCTAGGGATGAGAAGGGTTTAATTACTGCCACCCAAAGATTACTAACCGCCAAGGCAGAAAGAGAGGAATTACGACGAAATGCGCGCCTAGAAGCGGAAAAATGGGCATGGCAAGCGGCCAGCAAACAATTATTAAATTACTATCACCGGGTTTTGAATAATAATTCTGTGGCTTTTGCCGCTTAATTGTTGTCAAAATGCTCGAATTTAATTGCAAAAACCTTGACCTATTGTAACTTTTATGGCCAGCGCACCCAGTACCACCTTAGATAAGTCCACCCAAGTGGTCAAAAAGACTTATCCCAACTATAAAGTTATTGTTCTCAACGATGACTTTAACACCTTCGATCATGTGGCCAATTGTTTAATTAAATATATCCCGGATATGACTACCGATCGAGCTTGGGAATTAACTAATCAAGTTCACTACCAAGGACAAGCAATTGTCTGGACAGGTCCCCAAGAACAAGCGGAACTTTATCACCAACAATTGCGACGGGAAGGATTAACTATGGCTCCTCTAGAGGCCGCATAATTATGAATAATGGTCGTTTAGTTTGGAATCATTCTACTCATATTCCGGGGTTGATTGCGGTATTAGAAAAGTTAATTACCTATCAAGGAATCACCACTGTCACCCCGGGGGTACTTTCTCGCTCAAAAGGTCATTGTCCGCGGTTACAATTGCGGATATCAGTGCCAATTCTTGGTGGTTTTAAGGTGATTGCGAGGACAGGAAAAAGTGTGCAGGAAGTCTTTGTTATCACCGATTTAACCCAAGCGGATTTAGAAATGGCTATCCAAGCTTGTTTAGGAAAATAACTGTCGTGGGTGCGTTGTTGAAAGGCTGCTGGTTACTAATCATTGTTTTTCTGTTTTTCTGTGTACATTCTCTCCCTAGTTTGGCAGTAGTGGATAGAGTTCCTTTAACAGTAACTTTATTGCAGGAACGTTTAAGCGCACCCGTCCTTAAAGAAGGGATGACTACCATTGATTTAGCCAATTTAGTTATCGATATCCGCGATGAAAATAAGGAACTCCAGGAACAATTTTATCAACAGATTCAAGGTCAAATTAATCGCGCTAAACAACCCCTAGGTTTAGATTTTAGTAATTCCTTAATTCAAGGCAATTTTATCGCTTCCCGTCTGGGTTTACCGACTCCTTTAACAAAAGTAGCTCTCGCTACCTTATTATCACCCACGGAAGAACAGTTATTACAACAGGACGAAAATTTTTTATTCGATAGCGATGAACCAGTTTTTAATGTCACAGTATTTCGCGGACCGGTGAAGTTGTCCGGAACCGTATTTATGGGAGAAGTGGACTTTTCTAAGACCTTTTTTCTGCAAATTGTCGAAGCAATGGAAGCAAAATTTAGTCGTGAAAGTAATTGGGTAGAATCTCGTTTTGCTAGGGTAGCGAAATTTACCAAAGCCACTTTTATGGGAGATGTAAATTTTAGTCAAAGTCAATTTTTAAATAAAGCTATCTTTCGCACGGCACATTTTAAAAGTATTACCAACTTCCATCGCAGTCATTTTACTGCCGAAGCTTATTTTGATCAAACTAAATACGATAAAACCGCAGATTTTACCCGTACTTTCTGGGAAAAAGAAGCCAATTTTTCCCAAAGTCAATGGCGAGATCGTCCGCTATTTTCTAAGAGTAGATTTTTAAGTTTATTAACCTTTAGAAATGCCACTCTTGAAAAATCGGGTGCTTTCCGTTCTAGTTATTTTAATGGTGTGGTTAGTTTTCAAGATCTGAAACTTTTAGATCAGGTAGATTTTAGTAATTCCACTTTTACTAAAAATAGTTATTTGAGTGTATCGGGATTAGCTTTTGATTCCGATAAAGCGAAAATACTAGGAGATAGAGGAGTAATTGGTCAAGCAATTTATTTACCAACCTTAACAGGAAATGAAACAGTTTTAAGAAATTTAGTTCGTAATTTCCGCTCCCTAGAACAAATTGCTGATGCCAATCAAATTGAATACAAAACCGAAAAATTGCGTTTTCAACAGTTAAAACAAAAACTGAATAATATCTCAATTATTCGCCTAATTAACCTCACTTGGTTAGCTGATTTTCTGCATACTTCTTTCCTTGCTTTACTATTACTCTTAAGTCAAGATGGTACAAATTTTAGTTTAGTTTTCGGTACAGGAATCATAATTTTTGCCTATTTTGGCTGTTTATTTTGGTTAATTGATCGCGTGCGTCGTCTCACTCCTAAACCGGTAATTCCTAATCGTTATGAAATTCTTTGTATGGTAACTAGCTATATTATTCTCACCCTTTCAGGTGTGTTTAATATCCTGCAATCTGCCAGTCGTCCCCTACTAACTTTAACAGCCATTGCCCTAATTCTTGTCCCCTTACCCCTAATTTTAATTATCGAACTTTATCGTCAGGGACGCTATCACAATTTAATGGATAGTTCCTATTTCCTACAAGATGGTAGTATGCGACAATTACGCTTATTAATCACCCGTTTACCCGTGGTTCCCCAATTTCCCCTCTTTCGCGATCGTTATACTCCTATTCCTTGGCAAAAGCGTTGGAATTGGTTAAATTATTACGATTTAAGTCTCAATAATTTGCTAAAATTAGGCTTTAATGATTGGCGAGTTCGCGATCAAGAATTACCCGCTATCATTTCTTTTTTAGTTTGGTATCAATGGGGTATCGGCATCTTTTATATCACTCTCCTTATCTGGACTCTCTCGCGCACGATTCCGGGGTTAAATCTCTTGATTTATTTAAAATAAACTGTAAAAATTTAAATACAGCAGTTATCTTTTCGTTTTGGGAAGCAGAAATATGAGTGGAAAAATGACCCTTACTTTGAACCGTGATACCTACGGAAGGTTACTAGCCGAGTATCTACCAAAAGTAAGAGAAACCGATGCAGAAAACGAACAGGCTATTACTCTAGCTGCGGCCTTATCTCATCGAGAAAATCGCAGTCTAGAAGAAACCACCTTGTTAAATTTACTCTTGACTTTAATCGAAAAATACGAACAAGAGAATTATCCCATTGAAGAATCAGAACCCCATTCAATACTTTGGGAACTCATGGAAGCTAACAACTTACAAGAAAAAGATTTATCAGATATACTAGGTTCAAAAACAATAGTTTCTGATATTCTTATTGGCAAACAAATAATAACAGAAAAACAAGCTGTAAAGTTAGGACAGTTTTTTCACGTTGACTCAAGTTTATTTTTATCTACTCAGTAAATTTGTGCTGTATAGGTGATGCTTGGCTATAACCCTACACCCCACACCCCACACCCTGCTCCCAGGAGAAACTTTTTGCCGCAAACCCTAGTTACGAACTCGACCCATTTGGTCGATTTTTGCTTAACAATTGAGATGGCAAATTCTCCTCAAATATGCCTGAATCGTGGGTAAGCAACTCACATAAAGTTAATTTTGTCAAGGATGGTTAAGATGCGCTTACCCTGCTAAAACCCCAAAACCCAACACCCGACCCCCTAATTTAATGATTTAATAAAACCGACCACTGCTGCAGGAGATAAAAACTATGTGTATTCTGGGTTTTGATCCGGGTAAGGATAAATGTGGGATCGCAGTCAGATCATCGACGGGGAAAATTTATACCCATGAGGTGATAGCATCGTCACAAGCGATCGAGCGTTTAGCCAGTCTCTGTCAACAATATCCGATCGAATTACTGGTGATGGGGAACCAAACCACCTCGAAAAGTTGGCACCAAAAAATTGCCGCTCGTGTCACTATCCCGATTACTCTAGTGGATGAACGCAATAGTACCCTAGAAGCGCGCGATCGCTATTGGCAAATGTTCCCCCCCAAAGGATTACAGAAACTCATCCCCCAAGGTATGCGTCTTCCCGATCGCCCCATTGATGATATAGTGGCGATTCTGCTGATCGAACGTCATTTACAGTCCAAATAATGTCACACTACAAAATAGACACAGCAGGGTGGATTGACGATGCTCCTAAGTAAAGGTTTTGAAGTAGAAATGTACACCGGAACAGCAGCCGGAGAAATTATCGGTTTATCCGATCGCATTGTCAAGGATTTAGATGGTTTTGTCCGGGAACCGGATAGTCGTAACGTAGAATACACCACGGCTCCCATGACTAACTATGACCGTCTTTTATGCGCTACTTTAAAACCTCGTCTCGCTCTACGGCGATATTTGCGTCGTTTAGGCGATTATACCCTAATCCCTGGCAGTACCCTCTCCTTGGGCGATAGTCAACATTTTTATCGCAGTGACCCTCAAAATCCCTATCATGACTATATTGAACAGACCTACGGCACTAATGTAGTCACGGCCAGTATTCATATTAACGTCGGTATTAGCGATTATGAGGATTTAATGCGTGCCTGTCGCTTAATTCGCCTAGAAGCTCCTTTATACTTGGCTTTAAGTGCTTCCTCTCCTTTTCTCGATGGTAAAATCACTAGTTCCCATTCCCGTCGTTGGCAAGTTTTCCCCCAAACTCCCGCTTATGTTCCCCTCTTTGAAAGTCATAAACATTTTGTCACTTGGACCGAGGAACAATTAAAAATCGGTACGATGCAGAATGTTCGTCATCTCTGGGTCTCAGTACGTCCTAACGGTAGCAATCGTCCCTATAATCTCAATCGTCTAGAATTGCGAATTTGTGACCTGATTGCTAATCCTATTAGTTTATTAGCAGTTATGGCTTTTTTAGAGGCCCGTTTAATTCAACTTTTACACGATCCCCAATTAGACCCTTTAATTTTAAGTCAATTACCCAGCAGCAATCGGGGCGAGGATTTATTAACTTTAACCCAAGAAAACGAACAGGCTGCCGCGCGTTTTAGTCTTGATGCCACCCTGAGACATTGGTACGATGGCCGGGAAATTTTAGCTAGGGATTGGATTAAAGACCTCTATGTTCAAGTTTATCCTACCGCTAAAGAAAAGGGTTTTAGTTGTTTCCTCTCCCCCCTACAAAAAATCCTCCGCGAAGGTAACACTGCACAACAATGGTTAAAACAATACGACCAAGGTATGGATGTTAAAACTATTATCAAACAGGCGATTATTACCCTAGAAAAACAGGAACGAGAGTTAGAACATAAATTATGTCAGCATATTCTAGTCGCTTAAATAATTATTTTAAGGCCATGGTAATTAAACCCTGTTGACCGAGAAGAATTTCCCGCAACAGCGTACAAATTCCCACCCAGATAATCGGAGAAATGTCAACTCCTCCCAAGGGTGGTATGAGTTGACGCACGGGGATTAAAAAAGGTTCCGTTGGCCAAGCAATAATATTAAAGGGAAAGCTATTTAAATCTACCTGTGGATTCCAGGTTAAAACGATCCGTAAGATAAACAAAAGGGTCATCAACCCTAAGATAATTCCCAATGTCCAAATCAATGCGATCGCTGTGTCCATAATCCCTAAATTAAGTTTTTTTACTAATTGCCTCTGTCTTAATATAGCAGTTTCGGTTCTATCTTGAAATAATTATGTTTAAACTATTAGCCCGCCTAGGAACAACCCTAATCAGTACCCTATTTGTGATATCCTTTAAAGTGCAATGTTTATAGGCTGAGGGGGCAGTTTCTCTAAGTTGTAGGGGTTCGCTGCCTAACGGTCAAGTTGAGCCGCTACCGATTTCCTTTGTTTAAACACATCATTCTTGGGGAATCGGCTCCAAAGCCTTGTTAGACTGTTTTTGATGTTGCAGTGATACTAATTTTCTGCCACTCGTAGCTTGTCTTTTCTGCCAGTCGGCAAATATCGCTTTGAAATCATAATTAAAAGATTTAGCATGCTCTTCTCTTATTCTGTACAATTCTTCAAGAATTTCATCTTCCCACATACAATTTACTCTCCCATTAATTCATAAGGTGTACAAATGGTCGGCAATTTATAGCCAAAATCACGGCAGATTTCCCTAAGCTTTTTTTGGATTTGAGCGTTAGCAATATGTTTACAGTTCCATGTTAGCAAGTAATCTAATCCATGAACGGTGGCTGCGGCAATGTGAATAGCATCATCAGAGGCCTTGGCGGGAAGATTACTTCTAGTGAGGAATTGCATTCCCAAGTCTTCTATAGTGTCAGTAAGCTCAAGCACAGAAAGATTTTGCAGAATCTCTAGTCTCTTGCTTGCCATTTCCGTATCGCCCTGTCCCGCTTCATCTAAGACAACTTGCGAGATGTAAAGGGCAAATTGACTACGGCGAGTTTCCCACCATCTTCTGGTTATTTCCAAATTTGCCATGAAGATCAAGTTGTTGCTTGGTCTAACGGCTAGATAGCCAATAACACTGGTTTCAATATAGACGGTTTCGCTCACGACAATAACAGAAAATCTCTCTGCTCCCTATCCTACCAGATTTAATCTTGTTTCCGAGGTTGTTGGCTTTCACTTCGTTCAACCCAACCTACCAGATCTATTAAGAAATCTATTTTGAGGTCAAATCGCTGGAATAACCATTTCATCAAGTGTTGGGGGATCGCCGTCTCCGAGAGTGACAAAAGAGGGATAGATATTGGGCTGCTGCATAACGCTTGCAATCAGCGGACGCAGATAACCTTTTTGACATCCTCGCCGCCCTAAAAGTGCGGCGATTCCTAAACCTCACGATTTAAGTTTCTGCTTCAACCACCGTTGCATACCACGGTTAAAAAACCATGTACTGTCTTACACAAAGTCCACAGACTTTCGCGACCTTTCA
>NZ_JADBTZ010000406.1:0-12615 GCF_020245885.1 Microcystis sp. M165S2
ACTGTGGGACACACCATGACCGAGATATTAACGCCAGTAAAAACATTTTGGCCGCAGGACTTGCGGTGTCAGTCTGTAGAGCGACCATAAGACCAGAACAGAGTAAATCTGTTAAGGCCGGTGCGAAACCCCGCAAGGGAAAGAAGCAGAAACCTAAATCGTGAGGTTTGGGAATCACCGTCCGTTTTACGGCGGTGAGGATGTCAAGACTCTCGCATGGCGCGGATTAATTCGGCAGCCACTTCTGGACGGGAGAATTCCGGAGGTGGTAATTCTCCTTTGCGCAGCAGTTCCCGGACTTTCGTTCCCGAAAGGTGTATTCTTTCTTCCGGTAAACTGGGGCTAGTTTTAGTGGTTGCCATTCCCGAAGTGCGGGTACAGTAGAAAGCGTGTTCAAACTTCATCGGCACGATTCCCAATTCCCCCGGCTCGAACTCATCAAAGATATACTGAGCATCGTAGGTTCCGTAGTAGTCTCCGACTCCGGCATGGTCACGACCGACGATAAAATGGGTACAACCGTAGTTTTTACGGATAATAGCGTGGAAAATTGCTTCCCGGGGGCCGGCGTAACGCATAGCTGAGGGGTTGATAGCCAGAATAACGCGATCTTGGGGAAAGTATTTATCCATCATGATCTCATAGCAACGCATCCGCACATCGGCCGGCACATCATCGCTTTTGGTAGCGCCGACAAGAGGATGCAAGAATAAACCATCTACCACTTCTAGGGCGCATTTTTGAATGTATTCGTGGGCCCGGTGGATGGGATTACGGGTTTGGAAACCGACAATCGTTTTCCAAGCTTTTTCGTGGAACATTTTCCGCGATTGCAGAGGATCGATCTGATATTTGGGAAACTGAGGATGAGGATCGCGCTGAAGCAACCATATTGGACCTGCGAGGTTAATTTCTCCCTGTTCGTAGAGGACTTTTACCCCGGGATGTTTCTGGTCGTCGGTACGATAGACGTTAACTGCTTCGTGGGCCTTATTGTAACGGTATTTTTGGGTTAGCTCTAGGACTCCGACAAAGTTGCCTGCGCTGTCATCTAAACGAATCCAGTTGCCTTCTTTGAGGGGATCCGCCACTTCTTCGCTAACGGAAAGAGTCACGGGAATTGCCCAGGGTAAACCATTGATTAGACGCATATCATCGACGACTTTTTCGTAGTCGTCCTGTTCCATAAAGCCTTTGAGGGGACTGAAACCACCAATAGCAATCATAACTAAATCCGAGAGCGCTCGTTCATCTAAGGAAACTCGCGGTAGTTTTTCAGCTAGGGCCAGAAATTCTGCTTTTTCGGCAGCGGTAGCAATACGATTAATTAATTGCCCACCGTGGGGCGCGATTCCTTCGGTCAGTACAGTCATAAAAATTTCTTTACATTGTCACGGTTTATCCTATCAGAAGTTGGCTAAAGCTTAATCAAAGGGGCGTGACTGTCGATGCTTTTCTGGGGCGAAAGGCCTACAATAAGATTTGTCAAGAATTATAAATAATTATGAGCGAAAAAGTTGTCCTGATTGTCGGTGCTACGGGGGGTATCGGTGCCACTTTAGCCCGTAAACTAGCTGTTAATGGTCATAAACTCGTATTAGTGGCCAGAAATGCCGATAATTTATCTAATTTAGCTAGTGAGTTGGGTTGTCCCTCTTTAATTGTGCCGACGGATATCACCAATCCGACTCAGGTAGAAACTTTGATGGAAAAAATTGTCTCCCATTACGGCCGGTTGGATGTGTTGGTTAATGCGGCTGGGGCCGGGGTGATGAAACAATACAATAAAATTACGCCGGAAGATTTAGATAAAATGCTCGACCTCAATCTGAAGGGGAGTTTTTATACCTGTCAGGCTGCGGCTAATGTGATGAAGGAAAATAAGTACGGTCATATCTGTAATGTGGTGGGAATTTTAGGTAAGCATTCTATGGCTATGGCTGCCGCTTATTGTGCTTCTAAGTACGGGGTGGTCGGTTTTAGTAAATGTTTGGCCGATGAGTTAAAACGCTATGGTATTAAAATGACTTTATTCTATTTTGGTGGTGTGGATACTCCTTTTTGGGATCAGGTGAGCTTAAAAGTTGATCGCACTAAAATGTTAACCGCTCAAACCGCCGCCGATGCTATCTATTTTGCCATGAATGCTGAACCCCAAGCCGTCCCCATGGAAATTAATATTCAACCCGATAGTCATCTCTTTTTTTAGTCCTCAGGAGTCAGGAGATAGGGTTTTATGGTTTTAGGGTTTTAGGGTGTTGGGGTTTTAGTTGAAATTCCCCCAATACCCCACTACTCCACTTCCCCATTCCTCACTTCATAATTCATAATTCCCACTCCCCACTCCCCCATTCCCCATTCCCTACTCCCCACCTCCTAACACTCAACCACTTTTTTGACTTTATCTATGTTTATTGATCATATTCATTTTTATGTAGAATCGGCCAAAAAATGGCGAGATTGGTTTGTGCGGGTGATGGATTTTCAGACGATCGCAAGTTTAGTTAATCTCCACACGCACACGGAAATAGTTGGCAATGGCATCCAAAAAGATAAAACTAAACAGATTATTTTTATCTTATCTTCTCCCTTAAATTCCCTTAGTCCCGTGGCGGAATTTTTAAGTAAATATCCTGAAGGGGTGGCGGATGTAGCTTTTCAAGTGGAGGATTTAGATAGTTTAGCTAGGAGAATTAAACAGGACATTTTTATTGAGGAAACTGTTTTGGCTAGGGGTAAGATAAAAAGCTGTCAAATCTCTAGCATTGCTAATCTCAAACATACGTTAATTGAAAGACAGGGAATCACGCCAATTTTAGCCGATCCTAATCTAATTGAGTATGATAGTAAGGAACAATATAATCAGGATATTCTGGCAATTGATCATTTAGTTTTAAATGTTTTTCAGGGGAATTTAGAGTTAACAGCCAATTGGTATGAGAAAAATTTAGGCTTTAAAAAAAGGCAAACTTTTACTATTAAAACGGAGCGTTCTGGTCTTTATTCTCAGGTACTTGTTCACCCCAAAACTGAATTAAAATTACCGATTAATGAGCCAGATAGTAACAGTTCTCAAATTCAAGAATTTTTAGATATTAATCAAAAATCTGGCATTCAACACATTGCTTTAAAAACAGCAAATATTTTAAAATTAACTCAACAATTAAAAGAAAGAAAAGTAGATTTTTTGTCAGTTCCCAATAGTTATTATCAACAAATTAACTATCAAAAAAAAGATTTTAATATTGCTGATTGGGAATGGTCAGAAATTAAAAAACAGGAAATTCTCATCGATTTTGAACAAAATAGTCATTCCCTCCCAGAAAAGCCGACTTTACTGCAAATTTTTACTAAACCAATTTTTTCCCAGCCGACTTTCTTTTTTGAATTAATCGAGCGCCGTCATGCCGCTAGAGGTTTTGGAGAAGGCAACTTCCGGGCCTTATTTGAAGCGATCGAACGGGAACAAATAGAGAGAGAAACTTTAGATTAGAGTCAGAAAAGCGATCATTTTTCCCGTCAGACTATGAACGATAACGTAATTCGATCACATCTTTTTTGATCGTGACATCATAGGAACCAAAAAAGGCTTGTCCCAAGAGTCCTAACCCTTCCATTTGGGGAGAAATACCAACAATCTGATTAGATAAAACCACCTCGCCAACTTTAACAGAATTAATGCGACCAAGATAAACCTTAACGACACCGCCAGCGGTATGAACAAGTACTTCCCTTTCCCGTTTGACTTTCATCGCTTTCGCCATGGCATCGGTAAGGACGATGCCACTAGCTCCCGTATCAAAAAGCATTTCATAATAGTGACGGTTATTAAAAACCACCATCACCGTGGGAATGCCGCTAACCCGGCGTTGAATCGGTAGCTGATAAACTTGCGGGGAATTTTTCCTATTTCTAGATGAACCGCCACAGAGACGGCTAAGATCTATGTGTTGTCCATCTGCTCTTTGGAGAAAGCATTCCGATTGAGCGAGAGTCGTAGGGGTGAAGGGAAATAGCAGCAGGGTGCTGGCCAATGCGATCGCAGAAATAGACTTATTCATCAGGAGCAAAAGGTAACTAAATCGAGAAGACAGACTCGGAAAAGAAGGCTTCTAGCTCTAGAATTCCGCAAAAATGCGGGAAAACAACGGGAGTTTAACCCGGAGGCCAGGCCATTGGGCGATCGCCTAAGAGATGGACATGAAGATGATCGACGGTTTGACCTCCCTGTTCCCCATTATTAATCACCACTCGATAACCTTGACTTAATTTAGCTTCGGCGGCCACCTTTTTAACAGTTAGTAACAAATGTCCCAATAGCTCTTGATCGCTGTCGCTGGCTTCCTCTAGTTTCGGAATCGGTTTTTTGGGGATAATGAGGATATGGGTGGGTGCTTGGGGATTAACATCTCGAAAAGCGAGGACCAGATCATCTTCATAGATGATCGAGGCAGGAATTTCTTTACGGATAATTTTGCTAAAAATAGTCTCGCTCATAGACAAATTACTTTTTTTTCAACTATACCATTAAGCTCTCAGCTTTTCTGGTGAGGTTATCCCGATAAATACGGTTATTTTCAGGGTAAATTCCCAGATAAAATCATTTTTATGCGGAAAACTAGCCTAACATCCTGTTTCATTTTCCTAAGAACTCACTTTATTTTTACTTGAGCCAAAATGTTAGCAAGGGTTTGGAGTGCGGCAATTATCGGCATCGATGCCATTAAAATCGGGGTAGAGGTGGATGTATCGGGGGGATTACCCGGAATTGCCGTGGTGGGTTTACCCGATACCGCAGTGCAGGAGTCGAAAGAAAGGGTAAAAGCTTCCCTAAAAAATGCTGGATTTGCCTTTCCCATCCGCAAAATTGTCATCAATTTAAGTCCCGCCGATATCCGCAAAGAGGGGCCAATTTATGATTTACCGATTAGTATCGGCATTTTAGGGGCTTCCGAACAGGTAGAAGCCGGTTTATTGGGGGATTTTCTCTTTTTAGGCGAATTATCCCTCGATGGTAGTTTGCGTCCCGTGGCGGGGGTTTTACCCATTGCTGCCGCCGCCGAAAAAATGGGGATCAAGGGTTTAGTGGTTCCCGCCGATAATGCCAAAGAAGCGGCCGTGGTTAAAGGCTTACAAGTGTATGGGTTTCGTCATCTATCGGAAGTGGTAAATTTCTTAAATGAACCCGATCGCTATTCACCGATGACTTTTAACGCTGCCGAGGAATTTGGGCGATCGCAGGTAAATCTCCCCGATCTCAAGGATGTCAAAGGCCAAGCAATTGGCCGTCGGGCCCTGGAAATTGCCGCAGCTGGGGGTCATAACCTAATTTTTGTCGGGCCGCCGGGCAGCGGTAAAACCATGTTAGCGCGACGTTTACCCGGAATTCTGCCGCAGTTAACCTTTGCCGAATCCCTAGAAGTCTCCCAGATTCATTCCGTCGCCGGATTACTGAAAGATCGAGGTTCCCTGGTGCGCGAGCGTCCTTTTCGCAGTCCCCATCACTCCGCTTCCGGGGCAGCGCTGGTGGGAGGTGGCACTTATCCCCGACCGGGAGAAATCTCTCTTTCCCACCGTGGTATTTTATTTTTGGACGAATTAACGGAATTTAAGCGCAGTGTCTTGGAATATCTCCGACAACCCCTAGAGGATGGTTATGTGAGCATTTCTCGCACTCGTCTTTCCGTCGCTTTTCCGGCGCGTTTTACCCTAGTGGCCAGTACTAATCCCTGTCCCTGTGGTTATTACGGCGATTCGGTGCAACCCTGCAGCTGTTCACCGCGACAACGGGAACAGTATTGGGCGAAATTATCGGGACCGCTTTTAGACCGTATTGACCTACAAGTGACGGTAAATCGCCTGAAACCGGAAGAAATGACCCAAGAGAGTCGGGGAGAAGCTTCTGAGCAAGTGCGGCAACGGGTAGAAAGGGCCAGACAAAAGGCCAGCGATCGCTTTCAGAATACGGGGATTCGCTCTAATGCGGAGATGAATTCCGAGCATTTGCGGGGTTTTTGCGCTCTTGATCATAGCAGTCGCCATATTTTAGAAGGGGCAATCCGAAAATTGGGTTTATCGGCCCGAGCAATGGATCGCATTCTCAAAGTTGCCCGCACCATTGCCGATTTAGGAGATAGTGAAATGCTGAAAAGTTCCCACGTTGCCGAAGCAATTCAGTATCGCACTCTCGATCGTTTAAGTTAAGTAGGTAGGTGTTAAAAATTGTCAGAAACTCTCGGCTAACATTTGGCATTACTTCCGATTTTATCACTCAATCCAAGCCTTTGGGGGGTTCTACCCCCCAAACCCCCCGTTGGGGTCGTGGCGCCGCCCCCAAACCCCGGAGCGCATTAGTTTTTCGGTGGGATGCTTACAGGCAGCTGCTGACACATTTGTCATCATTTAAGAGTCCCTGATAATTGCTGATTGTGGGTATTTCTGCAAATGTGAGATGCACCGGGCAGAATCTATCTTCAATTGAATTATAACTACTTACTTAAAGAGCATTTTTTCTGGTCGGGGCGAATTGCCTTCGCCCTCTTTTTAGTAAACTTACTGGTGGGGATTTTAGGGATTAATCGGGCGATTCTAAGCGTTTTTGCCATTCTCGATCGATTTTATCGGAACGCTCGATCTCTTGTTCGAGATAGTCTTGATCGGTAGAATAACTAATATCAGCATCTGTAATCACTTTTTGGTCAGCGAATTGACGAGAGTAGGCAAGTTTTAGCTCTAATTCAGGATTATTTTGGGCTAATAAATCTGCTCTTTTTTCTCGCTGTTGATTGCGTTGATTAACCCGCTCATTTCTCCACTGCAAAAAGAAATAACGACCGAGGGGAATCCCCAAAAAAGCAGCGGCATAACTGAGGAGAAAACCGTAGATCCCTGTGACTATCGACCCCAGAGAACCGCTCAAATCGACACTATCACTGTTGAGCAAAAATCCTAAAACTAAAGCGAGGATAAAGTTAACCCCCCCTAAACCTAAAGCTAAGATAATTTGACCACTATCCGCTTCGCTAAACTTCCAACGTTTTTCCCTTAGATAGGGCGATACTGCTTGTACTTTTCTCTCTTTGGTTGTCACCTGTAGATCGGGAAAATAATAGATAATATCCCCTCGATCGGACACTTGCGGCAAGCCATTAAAGCGAGTTAAAACTGGGAGTATATAGTCTTCTGTCTCCTCATGACTAGCGGTAATACTATCGAGATAGGGAGCAATTTGTGGAGCAATAATCGAGCCACGATTATTTTGAATTACTTGACCGATAGTTTGCCAGCGTCTCTCCTCTAAATTAAAATTAGGATCGCCATCGCCAAAAAGAAAAGAAAAAACTGACTCCAGAAAATTCATCTTACTAGCGGGTTTTTCTGCCTTAACTTCCCTATCTCTTCTTTCGTAGTAGTTATTACCAAAATCGGGATAAAAAATCCAGAAAAAGTCCGTGGGAAAGAAGTTAATATTAATTTTGCTATCTCCCGAATTGTTATCCGAGTCACTATCTTTGAACATTAAGCCTATCAGGATGACCAGAATAGCCAGCAAGAGGATTAAAATCGAAATAATTAAAACAATGCCAAAGGAAATGCGAATAACATAAAAAACTACTTGCCAGATTTTACTACCGAAAGCTTTTAACTTTAATTGCCAATATTTATTCAGAAGAATTGAGCGAAAATTTTCGGGAAAAAGATAGATAATCTCCCCCGTATCTGCTACCTGTAAATGTCCCCCCGCTTCCGCAGCTAAAGCTAATAATCCCTGTTGTGCAGCGTTAATCTCTAAACCCGATTTTGCCGCCACATCACCCACCGTAACCCGATAGCCTAATTTTTCGATCGATTGTAATAGAGACTCTTGGGGATTCATAGAAAATACTGTTCCTGTCGATTATCCTATTTTCTAGTTTAGTTTTGATTTTGTCTTTTTGGCTGCGCTATCTTGATTGACAGGTGCGGCATTTTGGACTCGATCGAGAAAATATCGTTATAATTGGTGCAATAGTCGCAAAAAGCAGGGCTAAACTGTATAAATAGTTACTTTATAAGCAATTATCAGAGGTGAACATGAATGCGTCGGAACAGGCAAAAGGATTAGAATTAACGGCGAAGATCGCCACACTCGTCAACCTGTTTAAACAACAATTCCCCGATGCAAAGGCAGATCTGAAACCTTGGCGCAATGATCCCCACACAAGGGAGTTAACAGATCCCGACTCGATCGATATCGCTTTCCATTTTCCCGGTTGGAGTCCCAGAATTCAAGGGCGCAGTATTCTGGTACAAATTCGTTTTCATCTCGATAGCGAGGATCAGCATCAGCGTTTGATTGGCTTAGAAATGCAGGCTTTTAACCATCAAGGAACCGCTTGGCGACTATCTACGGTGGAAAATTGGCAATTAGTCGGCAATTATCAACCCTCTCCCAAAGTGGCTGATAAGTTAAAATATTTCAGTCGGCAGGTGTTTGAAGTTTTTAAAAATGAGCATCGATAACGATCTTTCGGCACTCTCGGCAAAAGATCGTTATTCGATCGAGATTAAATCGTTCATAATGTCAAGCTATAGGACTAAATTAATTCTTGAAAGTGCTTGGCTTTAGCGGAAATTTTTAACATTTTTTCTGGTTGATCATGAATCTCACTTTTTTGAGAAAATTTACGGCTGCTGGTGGTTGTTTTAGAAATACTGATATTTTTAATACTAACAAAGCGATATTGATAGTCCCGAAGAAAATCGGGTTGATTCCAAAATAAGCGTCCGATTTCACGACAATAGGAGACAAAGCATTTGGCTCCTTTTAATTGTTTAGTTATCCATGTATTAGACTTTTTGCCTTTCTTCATTTCCAGACAAAGGATAACTTTTTCAGAAGTGGTATTAGCGATAATTATAAAATCTGCACGCTTACACTCACCTTTACTACCAGTAAAAATTTTGCGGACATCAAAAAACTCATCTAGATTGATCACAATAACCTCATCGGGTTTCGGCATTCCATTAACCACAAACGAATAGTTATCTTGAGTTTCTGTCAGTTTCAGTAAATAGCTATCTCGTTTGTATTTTTTTTGATATTCCAAATCTATTATCGCACAATCCTTAATCATTTCTTTGAGCATAGCAATATCAGACATTACTCCTCACCCCAAATAATAGCCGCTTGAATGCGATTCATATTTTCGATAGTAGTATCAAAACTGCGCGCTTCGATACCCATTTCTGGATCAATTTTAGCGGGGTTTAAAGTGTGTGATTTTGTCTTTCTTTTTTTTCCTTTTAACATCTCTAAAGCTTGTTCAGCAATATAGACTTTAACTTGATCGGCCGATAATAATTCCTCTTGTCTATAGCCTTCTTCCGCTGCAATTTGTTTCAGGTGTGGTTTTTCCTGGTTGAGCATAATTAATGTGTTGATTTCTTTGATAATATAATCACTGTGAGTAGTGATAAAAACTTTAATACCAATGTTGATCAGTCGAGCGAAAAGTTTAGCGATACGGCGTTGATTTTCTGGATGGAGATTTAATTCAGGTTCATCTACTATCAACAAATCTCCGATGCGAGCTTCGTGTCTTAAATAAAAGCCAATGTCTAAAAGAGAACGTACAGCACTAGAACTTTCATCCATCGATAGTCTAAGTTTTTTTCCTTTAGGAATGTAATAAAGTTCACCATTGCTAGTAATCATATATTGACCACCAATAATATCGGCAAAATCTTCTAAAATACTGGGATAATTTTCGGCGATAAAGCTAGTTTTTTTGACAATTGTTTCTATTTGTCTAGTAAAATCTACATTTTCTTTGACCGGGAGCGCATAATCCTGAGAAACATTAAATAACAGTTCTCTAGGATTAAAATTGCTATTTTTGCTAATTTCTTCCAGTAAACGATTACGAGCAAAATTTAACTCTTTGCGAAAAATTGCCGCTCCTGTCCTTTCTGCACTGGCAATAAATGGACTGGGAAAAAACTGAGAGAAAATTATATCTTTGATACTGTTGTCAATGATCTCTTCAAGAACATTAACTAACAGATTTATATTAGATTTTTCTCTTAGCAATGTAATGGATAAATAGGGGTTATTTTCAGGTTTGCTAATCGAGATAGTTTCCCATTTAGCTGTGCTAATTGTCCTTTCATACCCATTTTCAAATTGAATATTGTCAAAATTTAATTCTATCTGAAAATCAACATTTTTAAACCTCTCCTCGTTGACCGCAAAAACTTCAGGTATTTGTCGAACATATCTTTGACAACCTGTAGTAAGAATACTTTCACACTGTTGAACATACTCCTGTAGATCGAGACTAATTACACCATCAGAAAGTAGTTGCTCAATTTTTTCTTTGAGGCCAAATCTTGGCCCCGTTAATAGTCTTCGCCAAGTGTCTAAAAAACCGAATAAAGCATAGGTAGCATAAGTTTTACCTGTATTATTACGACCACAGATAATTGTGAGGTCGCCTAAACTGAATTCTGCTTGTTTTAAAATGCCAAGATTTTTAATTTTAACTTTCATATTTGTCTTTCGGTTTAATATTCACAATTATAGATAATTGTGGATCATCTGAGCAAGTCCCAAACTATACATTCAATTTTGGTTATCAAGGTTACTTACAAAAATTATAACCTTTCTAAGGTTTTTCTCTCTTTTTCAGTCACTTCTCGCCATTGACCGGGTTGTAATCCTGTTAAGCATAATTTATTGTTTTTGTCAATAGTAATGGCTGTTCTAATTAATCTTAAAGTGGGATAACCAACGGCAGCAGTCATCCGTCTTACCTGACGATTTCTCCCCTCAGTTAAGGTAATTTCTAACCAAGCGGTGGGGACAGATTTTCGATAACGAATCGGTGGCTCTCTGGGGGGTAAATCTGGTTCAAAATCTAGTAAATTAACTATGGCTGGTCGAGTGCGATAATCCTGAATAGGAAGACCTTGACGCAATTTTTCTAAAGCGTTTAGGTCAGGAATTCTTTCGACTTGTACCCAATAGGTACGCGGATGAGCAAATTGACGATGACCCAAACGATGCTGTAATTGACCGTTATCTGTGAGTAATAATAATCCCTCGCTGTCCCTATCTAAACGACCGACTGAATAGATATTGGGGATAGGAATATAATCTTTTAGAGTCGAACGCCCATTTTCATCAGTAAACTGACATAATACCTCGTAGGGTTTATAAAAAAGGATATATTTATTCAAAGTAAAAAGTAGTCAGGAGATAGGAGTCAGGAGATAGGAGTCAGGATTACAGTAAACAGTGAAAAGAAAGCTCGGAACTTGCCACTTAATACTGTTCACCGAAAACTAAAATCTGATTACTGATTACTGATAACTGATCAGTGATCACTGATTACTGATCACTGATCACTGATTACTGATTACTGATTACTGATTACTGCTCACTGATTACTGATTACTGCTCACTGATTACTGATTACTGATCATTGATCACTGATTTAATCCCTTTGATGGGAGAATTGATAAGCACCGATGATCGAGAGAAGAATAGCGACGATTAATAAAATGGGGATAGCGAACCAAGGAAATTGATTGATATCGTAGGCTGCGGCTCTTAATCCCAGACTAGCATAGGTGAGGGGCAAGGAATAAACAATAATTTTTAATGGCCAGGGTAAGGTTTGTGGATCGAAAAAAGTTGCTCCTAAAAAAGACATCGGCACGATTATAAAGTTATTATACAGACCGACACTTTCGAGGGATGTAACTCGCAATCCGACAATTGCCCCTAAACTGGCAAAGACGGCACAATTTAAGATTAAAACTAATAAAAAGAGGGGATTGAGAAAACTGGCAAATTTTCCTGTCAACAAGATAGCAACGAGAATCACTGCTGCAGAAGTCATGACACCCCGCAAAATTCCCGCGAAAACTTTGCCTAAAAATAATGAGAGGGGATGGACGGGAAGTAATAATAATTCCTCGAAGGTTTTACTAAATAAGCGATCGCCACAGATCGAAAAGGTGGTTCCCCCGAAACTGATCGCCATTGAGGACAGGGCCACCATTCCGGGTAAGATAAATTCTAGATAAGAATCGCCGATCGAGGGTTTCATCGAGCGATCGAGGGCGCTTCCCAACCCCAACCCGAAACCAATAATATAGATTAGGGGAGAAACTAAACCTGTGGCTGCGATCTGAAGGACTCTAGCGCGTAAATCTAGCCATTCTCCCCAAAATACGGTTAAAGTGTCTGTTAATATCGTCTGAGCTTGAGCTAGTTTCACTGGTATTTTGGTTAATTAGTAAATATTATTTTAATAATATTTAACAATTGTCCCCTTTTTCAAGAGCGAGCTTTTGGGACTAGAAAAATGATCATCGAAAATTTTGGGTGGGAAACCCCGCCGTTCTAGGTTGGCTTTACGTTAGAATTAAAAAGACCGTCTCGAAAACCAAGTGGGCGGACAGCACCTTGAAAACTCGGCTTAGGGAGTTCCGTTCAGAAAAGCTTGTCCGGGTAAAAAGTCGCGCGCAACAAGTACAAGAAGCGTTTAGTCAGAACCGTACCGTGGGACACACGGAATCGGGCTTCTGAAAGGTCGCGAAAGTCTGTGGACTTTGTGTAAGACAGTA
>NZ_JADBTZ010000407.1:0-6071 GCF_020245885.1 Microcystis sp. M165S2
ATTACTGGTGCAAGTTGGGAATCTGGTAATGTACCGCAAGTCCTTCGTCATCGCTGTGCTTATCTAAATGGTTGCCTTTTTTAACTTTTTTATTGAGATCATTAAGCATTTCTACTTATTGCAAAGGTGAGATGCTCCCCAGAGCAAGTTACTCAAGTCAAGGAAAGCTTAAAGTCTGAGTTAAAACTTTTAAGCAATAACTTAGCGACAGTAGTGGATGATAAATTAACTAAGAACTCAGAACAATTAAAAGCAGTTTCCCAATCTATTGAGAAAACAGCCAATCAATTTGGCAGCCTTAAATCAGATTTTTCTCAAGTAATTAACGCAGTGAACACCAACACCAGTAAATTAACTGCTAACTTAGAATCTTTGCAAGATAAGTTAGAGAAAGTCGTCGCTAAGAAGGGGATTAACACCATATTTGATAACTTCACCAACAAATTCTAAGCAATTATGTCTAGACGTACCTACTACCGAGATGAAGATAAATCGGTGGATGTTTATCCCGCATTCACCGATTTAATGTCCAATGCTTTCATGATTCTGAGTTTATTTCTCCTCTTGGCACTTTTTCAGTCCTATAATCTCATCAGCAAACTGGAGGAAGCTAACCGAAAACTGCAAACAGCAACCCCCATAGTTATCGATGAAAAATCAGGAAAATTTAAATTTCAGTCGGGAAGTGCGGAATTAAACCCTGCTTTAAAAACCTATATTCGTCAGCGCATTATTCCCGCTATCGAAACCATTACCAAAGACAGAGAAATCGACTTTATTCAAGTAATTGGACACACCGACGGACAAGGAATACAACAGACAAGTAATCTCGATAAAAATATCGAATCGGTTGCCAGCAGAAAACAATCTGTTAAAATGCTAGTACCCGGTTCTAACACTGATTTAGGATTAATGCGCGCTTTAGCAGTAGTGCAAGAAATCGAAAACACCGGTAAACTAAAAAACGTCAAATTTCGAGCTTTTTCCGCAGGACAGTTATACCTCCCATCGGGTAAATTAGCCGCGGTTAATCGTGACGCAGATGCAAGCAGACGCAGAATTGAAATCCGTTTTATTCCCCCCGGTAAAAAACAATAAGACAAAAAAATCTAGAAATTTGTTTTTTTATCTTTTGCTTGTTACACTGAGGAAAGAACGAAATTCAAATCAATATCTATGGAACAAAACACTTTAGAGGGGACTTGGGAAGAAATTTTACAGCATAGTGCTAAATTAGCAGGTCAGCGAGTGAGATTGACCATTCTATCTAATCAATCTTCCAATTCCTCCACTCCAGAAACCCTAGACCAAAAATTAAAAGGAAGAGTTGGACGAGTTTATTTTCAGCCATCAGATTTATCTGAGCGAGTAGAAGAAGTTTTTACAAACATTTTAGATGATAAAGACTAATCAGCATTACACCAATGACTCTTTGCGACGCTTCTCCACTTATTGCCTTAATTAATGAAGCTGATAAAAATCATCAGCGTTGTGTTGACATTTTATCTTCGCTATCGGCCCCCCTTGTCACGACTTGCGCTTGTTTTACCGAAGCAATGTATTTATTGCGTCGATATGGTGGTTGGTTCGCACAACAAGAATTATGGGGTTATGTGGTAGATGAAATACTGGTAATACACCATCATAATTCAGATGAACTAAAAAGAATGGAAACCTTAATGATACAATATCAAGATGTTCCTATGGATTTAGCAGATGCTTCTTTAGTAGCCATGGCTGAAGTTCTTAATCAAAGACAAATATTCACTCTTGATAGCGATTTCTATATTTACCGACGGTATGGAAATCAACCTTTTGAGGTTGTACCTTAGTGATTTTTCATTCCCTAGTATCATTAACCGTTTCTAGGGTG
The DNA here is from genome assembly GCF_020245885.1 of Microcystis sp. M165S2. Lineage (NCBI taxonomy): Bacteria > Bacillati > Cyanobacteriota > Cyanophyceae > Chroococcales > Microcystaceae > Microcystis > Microcystis sp. M165S2. The sequence goes on from NZ_JADBTZ010000407.1 coordinate 1,874, forward strand.
ACATCCTCGTATAAATCCCGAAAAGATGCCGTCAGATTAATACTCTGCAAACTAAAACTTTCTTCCTGATAGGTTTGCAGAATCCATAAACCCTGTTCACCTCGTCGAAAAGTTTCCACTCGTTGGTGTTTACTATTCACTAAGACATATTCCTGCAAACTTTCTAGAGTTTGATAATCATTAAATTTATCACCCCTGTCAAAAGCTTCTGTGGAATCGGAGAGAACTTCGATAATCAATTTAGGAAAACTTTTGTAGGTAGCAGTTTCTCTATCTCTGTCATCGCAGGTGACAAGAATATCAGGATAATAAAAGTGATTGCGTTTCTCTAATCTGACTTTCACATCGTCAAAATAAACCCGACAATCGGAACCCCGCAAATGATTACGAATGATAAAAGTGAAATTGAGTCCGATAATATTATGAATATCAGTCGTCCCTGCCATGGCGTAAATTTGCCCATCGATATACTCGTGTTTAATGGGACTTTTTTCTTCAAACTGAAGATATTCTTCTGGAGTGAGATTATTATAGTTAGATAGAGCAATCATAGGTTTAATCGTTGAAGGAGATTTTCTTAAGGACTTTCGGGAGTATCATTAACCGTTTCTAGGGTGACATCCTCGTATAAATCCTGAAAAGATGCCGTCAGATTAATACTCTGCAAACTAAAACTTTCTTGCTGATAGGTTTGCAAAATCCATAAACCCTGTTCACCCCGTCGAAAAGTTTCCACTCGTTGGTGTTTACTATTCACTAAGACATATTCCTGCAAACTTTCTAGAGTTTGATAATCATTAAATTTATCACCCCTGTCAAAAGCTTCTGTGGAATCGGAGAGAACTTCAATAATCAATTTAGGAAAACTTTTGTAGGTAGCAGTTTCTCTATCTCTGTCATCGCAGGTGACAAGAATATCAGGATAATAAAAGTGATTGCGTTTCTCTAATCTGACTTTCAAATCGGCAAAATAAACCCGACAATCGGAACCCCGCAAATGATTACGAATAATTGTGTATATATTACCCGAAACAATATTATGAGTATCAGTCGTCCCTGCCATGGCGTAAATTTGCCCATCGATATACTCGTGTTTAATGGGACTTTTTTCTTCAAAATGAAGATATTCTTCTGGAGTGAGATTATTATAGTTAGATAAAGCAATCATCGTTTTTTATCCTAATCACAACTATATTAAGTACCTAAGCAAAATTAATTATACATCTAAGCTGTCAGCATTCCCTGATTATCCCTCACTGTTCACTGATAACCGAAAAGTCTCCACTCTCCGAGTCTCGACTAGGAAATTAACTTTGCAGGACTAGATACCTGTTGAAATACTGTCTAGGAGAACCAGCAAAAAGAGCCTCGAATGGTTAATCTATATGTTATTACCCTTGTAACCCTCTATAACTACTGTTATGACAACCCTAATTGACTATTCAAATATTCAATCTTTACCCGAAGTTTGGTCAATAGTTGCCCAACGTTTCCCCAATATTATCGCCCTACAGGATCCCCACAGTAAACCGGAAGTAATTCTCACCTATCGGCAACTTTATCAACAAATTCAGCAATTTGCCGCCGCTTTGCAAGCATTAGGAGTCACAGAAACCGAAAATGTCGCTTTATTTGCCGATAATAGTCCCCGGTGGTTTATTGCCGACCAAGGTTCCATGGCAGCCGGGGCCGCCAATGCGGTACGATCTGCTCAAGCAGATGCAGAGGAATTAGCCTATATTCTGGCCGATAGTGACAGTCAGACGCTGATTGTCGAAAATAACAAAACTTTAGGGAAATTACTGGCGAAAATCCCTGAATTGCCCCTGAAATTAATCGTGCTGCTCACCGACGAAGACCCCGCTACTGGGGCGATTTCCGTGCAGACCTTAAATTTCAAGCAACTAATGGCGATCGGGGCTGAGAACACCCTTAAACCCATCACCAAGAGCGAAAATGATCTGGCTACCCTCATCTACACATCGGGGACGACGGGACAACCAAAAGGGGTGATGTTAAGTCACGGTAATCTGCTGCATCAGGTACGCAACTTAAATGCTATCTTTCAACCGGCTCCCGGCGATCGAGTTTTAAGTATACTACCTTCATGGCATTCCTACGAGCGCAGCTGTGAGTATTTCATTCTAGCTCAAGGTTGTACCCAGATTTATACCAGTATTCGCACTTTTAAGTCCGATTTAAAGCAATTTAGTCCCCAATTAATGGTGGGAGTTCCCCGTCTTTGGGAATCTCTTTACGAGGGTATCCAAAAACAATTTAGCGAACAACCGGCTAAAAAACAGAAATTGGTGCGATTTTTTCTAGAAAAGTCGGAAAAGTACGTTCTTGCTAAACGTATCGCTGATAATCTCAGTCTTGATCACCTTCACGCTTCCCCCGGAGAAAGACTCAAAGCAAGAATTCAATCCCTCTTACTCTATCCCCTCCATGCCATCGGTGATAAGCTAGTTTATAACAAAATTCGCCAAGCAGTGGGAAATAAAGTTAAAATCTTGGTTAGTGGTGGTGGTTCCTTAGCTAGACATCTAGATACTTTCTATGAGATTGCGGGAATCCCGATTTTAGTTGGTTATGGACTGACAGAAACTTCTCCCGTCGCTACCGTCCGTCGTATCGATCATAACCTGCGCGGGTCTGCCGGTCGTCCCGTCTTTCAGACAGAAATCTGTATTGTCGATTTACACAGCAAAGAAGTCTTACCGACGGAAAAACACGGTTTAGTCTTGATTCGTGGTCCGCAGGTGATGCAGGGATATTATAAAAAACCAGAAGCGACCGAAAAAGCGATTTCTCCCGATGGTTGGTTTGATAGCGGTGATATTGGTTGGTTAACCGCTGCCGGGGATTTAGTTTTAACCGGACGGGCCAAAGATACAATTGTTTTGAGCAATGGTGAAAATATCGAACCGCAACCGATTGAAGATGCTTGTTTACGCAGTCCCTTTATCTCCCAAATTATGCTAGTGGGACAGGATCAAAAAGCTTTGGGGGCTTTGATCGTGCCTAATCTTGATATACTGGCCAATTGGGCCCAAGAACAGAAAATATCCTTAAATTTACCCGATCTTCACAGCGATCGCTCAACGATTCTTTCTAGCGATCTCTACAGCAAAAAAGTCTTAGAGCTCTACCAACAAGAATTAAAGCGCGAGGTAAGAAATCGGCCCAGTTATCGTGCCGATGACCAGATTAAAACCTTTGAGTTAATTTTAGAGCCTTTTTCCCAAGAAAACGGCATGATGACCCAAACTTTAAAGATTAAACGACCGGTAGTAACGCAACGCTATCGCGATATGATTAACGAGATGTTTGCCAAGTAAATATTTCCGGCAAATATTCTCCAACCTCTTGACAAAAAGACCTTTTTAGGATAAGCAAATCATGGATGACGCACAAACCAGTTTATTACTGAAGCGCCCGGTGACAATTAAAGTCATCGTGACCCCGCGCTGGAAAGAAGAAGCACAACAGCAATTACAAGCACAAATGGCTCAAATTGACGCACAAATTCAACAACTAGAAACCCAAGGACAACGAGCGATCGCCGAAATTCAGCGTCAGAGTCTGATCCCCTTACCCCCCGCGGCTGCCCAACAGATTGACAATATTCAAATCCAAGTCAATCAACAGAAAAGTGAGTTTCTCGAACAAAAAAACCAGTATCTGCAACAATTGCAACAGGTACAATTCTTGGAACTCAATCAAGAAGTCGCCCAAGCACAACTAGAAAGCTTTTTCCGCGTCGAAAAAGGCGATAACTTAGTGGCCAAAATGAATGTAGAACTCGTCCTTAGAGATGGCATAGTCGAAGAAATTCGCGGCGAAATTTAAAGCTAGGGTGAGCAGTTACCGGTCATTGTCAACTTAAAGGCTAAAATCGGCAATAGCAAGGGGTATTCTCCCTTGCTAACCGAGACAACCGCCCCTAGATCACATCACCCCTGACATGACTTGATCGGGCCTGAAAAATATATTAAGATTCTTTATCGATCGCCAGGACACACTCGCCTATATTGTTGTATAACTTCATCGAAAATTTGGGTCTGAAACCCCGTCGTTCTACGACGGCTTTACCGTTAAATACTAGCGCATTTACCAAATATATGCTAAAATGTGAGACATGGAAAAAGCCTATTGGTTTCGATTTTACCCCACACCCGAACAAGAGTCGCTATTG
>NZ_JADBTZ010000408.1:0-5796 GCF_020245885.1 Microcystis sp. M165S2
AACCTATTTGTGCCTTAAGTGTCTCCCTGTATAGATTTCAGCTACTTTTAGGCGTAGGCACTCTCATCGAATTTTATTTTAAGTTAATTATTTGCATAACAATTACCGAAGAGCCCCTAAAAAAGGGAAAAAGTACCTGAATTTTCCCCCCGATCACTTCAAGGACTGGCACTTTTTGATTTTCAAAAAGTCTAAAAGTCTTATCCAACAAGGTTTTTAGATTTATTCAGCAAGCTCTACATACTTAAGAAAATCTGATTGACAGTGAGATTTAATTCCGTGAAAGTCTGGGAGATCAGGCGATCGCTGTCTCGAAATTGTCGAATTTGATATTCTTCCTCAACTAAGCGACAAACAGAGATGGTCGGTTGTTTAGGAGTGCCGAGAAAATTACGCCCACCCAAGGCTGCATAATCAACAATCCAATATTCAGGAATACCCATTTCTTCATAATCAGCAAATTTTAAGTAGTAATCATCACGCCAGTTAGTCGATACCACTTCAATGATCAGAGGGATAGATGCACCATCCCTAAGGATTGATTCTTTTTTCCATAATTTTTCCTGAGCAAGATTTGTTCGATTTAGCACTAATACATCAGGAAAATAACCAGAATTTTTACCAGCAGGTCTGACAATCGCTTGGTTAGGAATTAAATAAGGAAGTCCTAGTCTATCAATTATTCCACTGAGTTTAACAGTTAAAAATCCTTTGATTTCTTCGTGTTCTCCTGCGGGTTGTGCCATTTCAATAATATTTCCATTGTGTAGCTCATAACGCAATCCAGAATTTTCAGGAAGCCAAAGGACGAATTCCTCGAAATTAACAGTTTTAGGTAAGGTTTGGCTCATAGCTGACAAAATAGCATTCTCTCTCTACTAACTTCCTTGGCTCTATTTTACCTTGAATGTAGGGTGGGCATTTTCCACCTGACAAACTCTCTACACAATCTGTGATCGCACTATCGAGGCTGCGCCCCTATATTGCACCTAGTGTGATTGGTAGGGGCGTATAAGTGTACGCCCTTTCTTCGATCAGATTTGCTGATCACCATAACCTCAAGAGAGCGATTAATAATTGGCCCCATCGAGATTAATTTACTTAACTCCCACTAAAAAAGTTGTACCGATCGCCATAATTGCCAATCCGATTAACTTGCTAATTAGAGTTGCTTGCTTGGCTAATTTTTCCTTGATGACACTGCCAAGGAAAAAAGCACCAGATGCGATCGCTAATTGCATGACGGTAAAACCGATTAAATAGGCAACTAAAGCGGCAACCCGCGCCCCGATAATTGATTCTCCGTAGGCATAACCGTGGAAAATTCCCGCGATCATTGCCAAAGTTGCCAGGGTGATCGTATGGAGATTAGAATGATTTTGTAAACCTTTTTTCAGGGTTAAAATCACGCCAAAAATCACCACGGAAAGGGCAATAATCCCTTCAGGAAAAAGTAAATTTATCCCCTGTAAATGAATACCCGTCCCGATTAAAGTGGCAATCGCAAAAGCGATCGGAATTAATAAACCCTGTTCCATCCCCACAGCAATTAAACCACTAGCCACCACAAAAGCTAAATGATCTAAACCGATAACCGGGTGAGCTAAACCCGATAAAAATCCGTTCCAAAAATTATCGGGAGTTTGCCCTCCCATGGCATGATGGGCGAGGGTTTTGCTGGCAAAAATTAACAGGAAGATAGGGACAATAGTTAATATCTTTGTCCAACTTTGACGAAAAATTATCTTCATTGATTACCTCAAAATTATGATTCGGAAACCCGCGCAACAATCGCCCGGTGTCGGGGACTGGTGGGGGTAATGATCGGTGGTTGAAACCCGGCTTCAGCTAATGCCTGTTCGATATCGAGAGTAAAATATTGATCGAGATAGGGTTCGGTACTCTTGAGTAAGGTTAGGACATAAGGGGGCATTTTTCGATAAATTTCCGAGCGCGGATTCATATCCATCAGCGTCAAATAACCCCCCGATCGCAATAAACGACGCGCTTCGGCGAAAATTTCTCTAGTAGCCTGTTGGGGTAGTTCGTGGAACATTAAAAACGAAGATACCAGATCGTAGGACTGACTAGGTAATTGAGTTTTTTCTGCGGCTGCGTGTTGCCATTGAATCGTCTTTTGTTTTTGTTGAGCTTGGTATTGAGCAACGGCTAAATAGTAGGGAGAGAGATCTAAACCAGTTACCCGCGCTTGAGGATAAGTATCTTGCAGTGCGAAGCTGCTCATGCCGACACTACAGCCTAAATCGACAATATCGTTAATTTCTGCCTTGATTTGCTCCTTCAATATCCGGTGATATTCCCGTCGCAATCGCGGATCGCCGTCAATCCCCGCCCCGGGCCAGATGGTAGAATGGACAGCATAGGCGGCAGATTCTACCTCAAAAGCTGGCAACCAGTCTAAATTGCCCTTTTCGTAAGCGTGGAAAGAACAAACGTAGTATTCGGGATAGACGAGATCGGGATTTTCTATCGCTTGCAGTTCCCGACTCCAATCCCGTTGCTGCCATTGTTTGACGGTTTCTCGCCAAGGTACGCCTAGTTTTTCGGCTCTTTTAATCATCATATTGCGCGCCTGATAGCGAGCGATGTCAAAAAGCGGTTTTATGCCGAGAATACGGTTAACTAGACCAGAAACAGGATTAAAGGAGGCTGAAACGGGTGTAACTGTCATAGAAAAGCTTCGATCGTAAATTTTCCCTTTTTCATCTTATAACAGTGATCAGTGATCAGTAATCAGTAATCAGTGAAAAGACAGCACTGTCACCGCCATTTAATACTGCTCAGTTAATACCACTCACTGAAAACTCAAATCTGATTACTGTTTACTGACAACAGCAAAAAGCTCCCTAACCCCCATCTTGCCAATTTTTATTATGAGAACAATCGCTGAAATCAACGACAAAATCGCTAAAAAAACGGCTGTAGTCTGGACAGTAGAGGAATTAAAAAGCCGCGTTACCGAGATGGGAATTAAGGAGGTTTTTTCCCAAGTAGATGTGGTTTGTACGGGAACTTTTGAACCGATGGAATCTTCGGGGGCAATTATTAATTTAGGTCAGACGGATCCGCCGATAAAAATTCGTCAATGTTGGTTAGATGGGATTCCTGCTTATGCCGGTTTTGGGGCGGTGGATTTATATTTAGGAGCCAGTGCTATTAGTGATCTAGCGGCCAAAAATGAGAATTTAGAGGGAGAAAATCCCGAAAGGGGTGGCGGACATATTATTGAGGATTTAATCGCTGGAAAATCGATTCAATTGCGCGCTGTCGGCCAGGCCACCGATTGTTATCCTCGCACTTCTTTTGAAACGATTATTTCTAAGGAGACTATCAATCAATTTTATCTTTTTAATCCTCGCAATCTCTACCAGAATTTTATCGTCGGAGTCAATGGGGGAGAGCGGACTTTATATACTTATTTAGGACCACTACAGCCGAGATTGGGTAATGCAGTTTATTCTAACCCCGGGGCAATTTCTCCCCTGTTAAATGACCCCGATTTAGAGGCTATAGGCATCGGTACGCGCCTTTTTTTAGGAGGAGGAATCGGTTATATTGCCTGGGAAGGAACCCAACATTTTCCCCTGCAAAAACGCCTACAAAATCGAACTCCTATTGGTCCCGCTTCCACCTTAGCCTTAATTGGTGATGCTAAACAAATGAATGCTCGCTGGGTGCGGGGTTGTTATTTCAAAAATTATGGGGCTTCTTTAATGTTAGGGGTAGCAGTACCGATTCCAATTTTAAGCGAGGAAATCGTTCGACATTGTGCGGTAAAAGATGAGGAAATTGTCGCTCCAGTGGTGGATTTTTCTATTCCCCGGCGAGTCCGTCCTACCTTTGGTTTAATCACCTACGCTAAACTAAAAAGCGGTCGGATTATGATCGAGGGAAAAAGTGTTAGGGTGGCTCCTTTGGCCAGTATTTCCTTGGCCCGGGAAGCCGCTTTAGAATTAAAAGCACTGATCGAATCGGGAGAATTTACCCTCACAGAACCCGTGGCCAAAATTAATCTAGAGCGGACTTTTATCCCCCAGGATCGTTGGGGTGGAAAATTATCAATTGAGTGAGGAATTTAGGGATTGCGTGCAGGTGGCACAACTACAATTAAGATGACGTAAAATCGGATTTTCTTCCCCGGTTGTCTTGCCGATAATCATGTCACCTAAGTTCTCGGTGTTGAAACTAGGATGAAAGGACTCTGGGGCAGCTTGTACAGAGTTAGTGGTAACTAATAGGGCTAATAAACTAGCGGAAGCAGTGGCAAGAATAAAGACTTTTTGATTCATAAATTTGTGGGAATTATTGGCCATTAATACCGATGATTATAGCACTGCCCTTACCGATGAGGAGATATTCTAATTAGGGTTTTTCGTTAACGGCCCAAAAGATTGGCAATATCACCACATCCTCCCGGAATGGTTGCGCGCGACTTTTCCCCACACCAACGACAACAATAGTGACGTTGTTCCTCGCTCATGTTTTTCACCCCGGTAAAATTGACATTTTCTACCACTGCTCCCGTGTGTTCTCCAGTGTCATAATTGGGGGGAATGGTACGACTGCGGGGGGTAGCATTTTCTAGGGAACCATAAAATAAACGCATCCCTTTCATATCTGCCCCTCTTAAATTAGCTTCGTAGAGAATTGTCCGGGATACATTTGCTTTCACCAAATCGCTATAACTTAAATCGGCCCGCACCATATTCGCTTCGCTTAAATCCGTCCAGCGCAAATCCTGCCCAGAAATGTCGGACCCCGCTAACATTACCCCCAATTGTACTACTCTTGTACCGAACTCTCGATCCTCCGCATAACCCCCTTCCCCGTCTAGAATCGGTCTGCCTAAATAACGATCGCGTTTAATCGGTGATAATAGCCGCGATTGACTCAAAAAACGCAGTATTTTCGCTTTTCCAGAGGCATCGACACTGCTGAGGATGGAAGCGGTGCGACCTTCTGCGATCGCTCTTTCCTGGGGCCAATCTTCTAAAAATCCCTCCTCATCCAAGGCTAGATCGGAAATCCCTTGAAAATAGGAATCGATCGTCTGTTGTTGGGTAATGCGATTTTGTTGTATGGTTAAATCCTTAGAAATAACGTACTGTTCCCAGGCCACATAGACCGCTAACACGGCGATCATAATCTGTCCCAAGGCCCCCACCCACTCGGCCCAGGAACCAAACTCATCGTATTTAAAACTCTCTAACCATCGCAATATTCGCCCGTAAACTCCTAAATATTTCCCTAATGCTGCCAGAGCAGCTATAAAAACTATAAAGGCAAAAACCGTCTGACGTTCAGAGGGGGTGAGATAATGGGCGATCCACTGGCGAATAGAGGGCAAAATTACCTGTAAAGATATTAATATCGCTACTATCGCCCCAGAAAAGCCTAACCAGTCCCAGCTAAAGACCAGGCCGATGGTCATCACCATCAGGGGGGCCAGTAGTAACCCCGCGTTACCCGGTCGAAGATCTTTTAATAGTAGGATGCGCTGACGCACAGGATTACGGGAAGATAAAGAGGAGACGTATTCGGAGGCATCGGGGGGCGATAAACTGGTTTTACCGTTATTTTCCGGGTTATCAGCCCTATTTTCCGAAGCGAGTTTTTCTGGGTCTTTGCGATCGCTCATCGAAAATTTTGGGTCTGAAACCCCGTCGTTCTACGACGGCTTTACTGTTAAATATTAACACATTTACGAAATATATGCTAAAATGCTCCCCATGGAAAAAGCCTATTGGTTTCGATTTTACCCCACACCCGAACAAG
>NZ_JADBTZ010000409.1:0-8431 GCF_020245885.1 Microcystis sp. M165S2
TAATCCAAGCTTGCTCTAATCTTCTGATTATCTGCTTGCTGACTTTCGTGGGTAAAGCTAAATAATCTGAGGTTTTAGATACCAGATGATAGAGTTGATTAAAACTCAGTTTTTGGGAGTTTTCAAAGAAATATTGGCGATCGTGGTAATTAGCTAGATTAAACAAATTTTTTGACAAAAAGGCATAATGGTCGATTTCTGACCATAAGGGATGGTTTTGACTGATAATATGACGTTCAACTAGCTTCATGTCTTGATTATACCTGATAACGTTCTTAAAATCTATCGGTGGCAAAAGTTACTTATTTTAGTTATCTAGCTACAGAAATGAGTAACTTGAAAAAGTTTTAGGTAGGTTTTTGGTTTCTGTGGTTAAGCCTAATTTTTTCCGATTAAATCCCCAAAAACTAGGCTTTAAGCTGCCCGTACACCCAATTAAGGCTGCATGGCAGCCTTTTTAGTGATCAGTGAACAGTAACCAGTAATCAGTGGGGGAGTGGGACAGTGGGGAAGTGGGGAAGTGGGGAGAAGGGAGCAGGGAGAAAAAAGCTGATAACTGATAACCGATAACTGAAGACCGACTCCTGCAAAGGCAAACTTTGTACCTCACCATTAAGATAACTTCTATATCTTTAGACTGATAAATGCTCGATTCGCTTAATATTTTTTAACATAAAATATGCTCTTTGATTGCTGTAATTGGTTCCCTAGAAGTCAAGCTAATGAGTTATGATACTAGGTAGGAATCCATAGTTCTTAGAGGAGGAAAGCGGGGCAATCTCAATGTTTTGCCCACCGACAAGACCATGATTTTGATGTTTTAAAAATCTCGCATAAGTCTTTAAGAACGTTTAAAATCAGCATTCACACAGGAGGGATATTATGACAGGTAAGAGTAAACGCGGTTTTGCCTCTATGGATCAAGCTAAACAACGGGAAATCGCTAGTAAAGGTGGTAAAGCTGCTCATCAAAAAGGTACAGCCCACGAATTTACCTCCGAAGAAGCTCGCGAAGCGGGACGAAAAGGTGGTGAAGCGGTTAGCCGAGATCGCGCCCACATGGCAGCTATCGGACGGGAAGGGGGCAAAAATTCTCACAAAGGCAGTCACAAAAACTCGAACTCCGAAGAAAATTCCCCAGCCAACGAGTCTATAGGTGAAAACTCCTCAGATTTTAGCAACTCGGAGGCAAATAGTTGACTTTGGTTGACTTTTTCTCGGGCTGAGAGGGTGTTGGGTGTTAGGTGTTGGGATTTTAGGGTTTTAGGGTTTTAGGGTTTTAGGGTTTTAGTTGAATTCTCCCATTCCCCCATTTCCCCATTTCCCCATTTCCCCAATAAATACTTAGGGTTTGCTGAAAAAGTTTCTCGTGGGGACAGGGTGTGGGGTGTAGGGTTTTACCGATTTTCAGGTGGTCAACTACCTAATTTTCAGGGAAAAGGTACCTGAATTTTCCCCTCGATCACTCCCATATCCGGTACTTTTTGATTGACAAAAAGTCTAAAAGTCTTACCCAACAAGGTTTTTAGATTTATTCAGCAAACCCTACTTAAGGTTCGATACTGACAATCCAAGTGCCAACGTAGAGACGGACGGGAATATTGCCGGAGGCAATCACATCACAGGTAAAGTAATAAGTGCCTAATTCAGGATTTCTGACATTAGACATGACGATTTCAACTTTGCTGGTCGGATCGATCGGTTGTTCGGGGACAATTTGAATAATGCGACTATCCTTATCCCAAACCACTTCTTTTAAAGGTAAAGATTTGTTGTTGATGCGTACCTCGATTTTATTGGTGTCAAACTGGCCGTTAAAATAATCGGGATAGGAAATAAAAAAAGCCGCGGCCCCTTGGGAGAGTTTTTTCGGGGGAATATAGAGTTTATAACGATCCATTTGCTTGGGACGACCACCGAATTGCAAGAAATAATCTAAGATATCCTTGCGATCGACTCCGCTAAAAATGGTTAGGCCGGGGTTGCCATTGGCTAAAGTTATTTTTGGTAAAATAATCCCCGCACCCACAGCTAAAGATAGAGCAATTAAAGCGGGTGCTTTAGCATATTTAATTACTTTTGTCAAGACTTTTAACATAAATTTTAACCCAAAGTGAGGGGGATGGTGACAGCCACAAGGAGACTAATACAGTTCAACTGTAACAAAACCCGCTCGTTTCTTACCTAGACCTTTGCCAGTCTGATAAGTGTCTTGATTAACGCTTCATCGCTCGCGCCATATCCCGTTGATCTTGACGACGTTTCAAATCTTCGCGTTTATCGTGTAATTTCTTGCCTCTACCGAGGCCAATGCTGATTTTTACCCAACTACCTTTAAAATACATCTTCAAAGGCACAAGAGTTAAGCCTTTCTGTTCCACTTGACCGATGAGTTTGCTGATTTCCTTTTTGTGCATCAACAATTTTCTCGTCCGGCGCGGATCGTGATTAAAATATTCGCTACTCTGTTCGTAGGGGGAAATATGAACATTAATTAACACCGCTTCACCATTGCGGACTAAAACGTAACCATCCCGCAGGTTTACCTTACCAGCACGCACAGATTTAACCTCGGTCCCGAGCAACTGCACCCCCGCTTCAAAAGTCTCTAAAATCTCGTAGAGATGGCGCGCTTGCCGGTTATCACTGATAATTTTGATTTTGTCGTCTTGATTAGCCATATAGTCAAGTGAAAAGTGAAAAAGCTGTTGGGTGTTGGGGTGTTAGGGTTTTAGGGTGTTGGGGTTTTAGGGTTTTAGGGTGTTAGGGTGTTGGGGTTTTATTTGAAATTCTCCATTCCCCCCCGCAACGCGCACGAAGTGGTCTCCCCATTCCCCCATTCCCCCATTTCCCCATCTTACTCGCTCTTTTGCTCTCTCTGGACTGACTGCTTGCCGCTCTTTGGTGATCACTGGCCTTGTCAGGGGGAACGAGAAGGGAGAAAATGAGAGCAGTGTTAAATTTTTATGAAGTTTGGTTCTGTGGACAAAATTCGTACTGTTTCCGATAGTAAGCGTGATTTTTATACTCGCCACACCCGCCCCATCAATTCGGTGTATCGGCGCGTGGTTGAGGAATTATTAGTCGAGATGCACCTGCTCTCCGTTAATGTAGATTTCCATTATGATCCAATTTATGCCCTTGGTGTGGTTACTTCTTTCGAGAAGTTCATGGAAGGCTATCGTCCGGGGGAGGATAAACCGAATATTTTTAATGCTTTGTGCCAAGCGGTTAACGGTAATCCCGAAGTCTATCGTCGTGATGCCGAAAATATGATCGCTATTGCCAAAGAAAGTAATATTGATTCCTTGCTTTCCCAACTGCCAAACCCTGCTATGGGTGGTAACAATCAGTTGTCTGATAGTTTAGTTTCGGTTATCAACGCGCCTAAGTTTAAGTATAGTCGCCTGTTTGCCATCGGTCTCTATACAATTTTGGCGGAAGCACAACCAGAGATGATCAAGGAAAAAGAAAAACGCGAACAAATTTTGCAAAAGTTCTCAGAAATTCTCCATCTCTCCAGCGAGAAACTGCAAAAAGACCTCGATGTTTATCGCGGTAATCTTGATAAAATGGATCAGCTGCTCAAGGTTATCGAAGATGCCTTAGAAGCAGAAAAGAAAAAACGTCAACAAAAAGAACAGGAAAAACAAACCACCCCGCAATAAAGGCTCTCAACCGGAAATTACCGCGTGCAGACAAGGGAATAGGGAACAGAAAAAGGATTAAATCGCCTCTCTTTCTTTACTGTTCCTTCTGACCTCGTTCTACAATTAAGATCGGCAACCCTTAATATTTATCTCCCGTGACTAACTCCTCCATCACCGCACCCGTAACCGATATTTTGGCCAAAGCGCGGTCAGGGGCGAATTTATCGGCGAAAGAAGCGATTATCTTGCTAGAAACTACCGATAACCGTTTAATTGTCCAGATTCGTGAAACTGCCGACTTTTTGCGTCGTCAACAGGCAGGAGATACCGTCACCTACGTGATCAATCGCAACATTAATTTTAGTAACATTTGTGAGCAGCATTGCAGTTTTTGTGCATTCAGACGCGATGAAAATGAAGAGGGAGCATTCTGGCTTAATTTAGAGGAAATTATCGCTAAAGCGGCGGATGCTGTCCGTCGTGGGGCGACAGAAATTTGTATGCAGGGAGGATTAAACCCAAAAGCCAAGATTAAGGGTAATTCCTTAGACTATTACCTCGAAATTGTTAAAAACCTGAAAAAAACCTTTCCCGACCTGCATTTACACGCTTTTTCGCCCCAAGAAGTCCAATTTATTGCTAGGGAAGACGGTTTAAGTTACGAAAAAGTCATCGCTTCCCTGCAAGAAACAGGAGTGAATTCTCTCCCGGGGACGGCTGCCGAGGTGTTAGTCGATGAGATAAGACGGGTAATTTGTCCAGAAAAAATCGATGCCGCCACTTGGTTAGAAATAGTCGGTATTGCCCATCGCTTGGGGTTACATACCACCAGTACCATGCTCTGCGGTCATATTGAAACCCCTAGCCAACAGGTGCAGCACCTTGAAAAAATTAGAAAACAGCAAGAAATCGCCCTAGAAAATAATTATCGGGCTAAAATCACCGAATTTATTTTATTGCCTTTTGTGGGACAATCAGCCCCCAAACCCCTGAGAAATCGAGTCGGACGAGATCAACCAATCTTAGCCGATACATTAAAATTAACGGCAGTGGCGCGGATTTATTTGGGCAATAGCATTAAAAATCATCAACCCAGTTGGGTAAAATTGGGCTTACAGGGGGCGACAGAAGCTTTAGACTGGGGTTGCAACGATCTCGGTGGCACTCTCATGGAAGAACATATTACCACTATGGCCGGGGCCCTGGGCGGTACTTGTTTGACCGTCGAGGAATTAGAAACGGCGATTAAATCCCTCGATCGCCCCGCCCGTCAACGGGGTACAATCTATTAACTAGGGTTTGCGGCAAAAAGTTTTTTTAGTTGATATAATCAAGCCCAACAATTTCCCCCTTACCGGCAATTACTTCACCGATTTGGTAGGCATTAATCCCAGAGGATTGTAGTTGATTAATAGTCGATCGAGCCAGATCTGATGGGACAATGATCACAAAACCGATACCCATATTAAAAGTATTAAACATGGCTTCGGAATTAACCGATCCCATCTGGGCTAACCAGTGAAAAATCGGCAAAACTGCCCAACTTTCGGGGTAAATCTGCACGGAATGCCCTTTACCTAAGCAGCGGGGCAAATTTTCTGGGATGCCACCCCCGGTGATGTGGGCCATGGCGTGAATATCTAACCCAGAGCGCAGAAGTTCTAGCACAGGTTTGACATAAAGTCTAGTGGGAGTTAACAAAACTTCACCTAAGCTAAAGCCAGCCAAAATTTCGGGGCAATCTTGCCAATTTAAGCCCTGGGTGTCGATAATCTTGCGAACAAGACTAAAACCGTTACTGTGAACCCCACTACTGGCTAAACCGATAGCCACATCGCCGATTTGCACCTTACTGCCGTCGAGTAATTGACTTTTTTCGACAATACCGACGCAAAAACCCGCTAAATCGTACTCTCCTGCCCCATAAAACCCCGGCATCTCCGCCGTTTCCCCTCCCAAAAGAGTACAACCACTATCACGACAGGCACTAGCGATTCCCGATACCACCGCCGCTAACTGTGACGCTTCCAGTTTACCAGTGGCGAGATAATCTAAGAAAAATAAAGGTTCAGCCCCGGAGGTTAAGACATCGTTGACGCACATAGCCACGAGGTCAATTCCCACCGTATCATGGCGATTGAGACTATGGGCAATTTTCAACTTGGTTCCTACGCCATCAGTTCCCGATACTAACACCGGTTGCCGATAACCGGAAGGTAACTGAAAATAGCCGCCAAAACCGCCTAAACCGCCGATAACTTCGGGACGGAAGGTACTTTCCACATTTTGGCGAATTTTCTCGACGAAAGCGCGTCCCGCTTCCACATCCACGCCCGCTTCTTTATAATCCATGCCCAATTGACCGATTGTATCTCTCAAATTTTACCCGGATTTCGAGCGCACTCGCTCCCTTTTCCAGCTAAACCTAACCACAATTTTTGATTGTTACAAGGGGTCTAATCTTCTTGGGGATATTTTTCCCAAAGATCTGTGATTTGGCGAAGACTTTGGAAGTTGCCATTACCGAGGATCAAATGATCTAGGAGAGGAATGGCTAGATAGGTAGCCCCCTGTAATAATTGTTCTGTGAGTAAAATATCGTCTTGACTAGGCACAAGTGACCCGGTGGGGTGATTATGGGCGATAATTAACTTAGTAGCTGATTGTTTCACTACTTCTCGAAAGATTTCTCGCGGATGTACCAGTGTTTCCGTGGCTGTGCCGATAGTAATCACTTTTAGTGCGATTAACTGATTTTTGACATCGAGTAAAATAACGGCGAAACGTTCCTGAGACTGATACATTAGTTCGTGGCCAAGGATAGCGGCAGCGGTATCGGGACTATCGATGACCATTTTTTCCGTCGGTCGTCGTTGAAAAGCTCGTTTTCCCAATTCGATCGCCGCTAGAATAGTAGTGGCCTTAGCCGGTCCAATGCCATGAATAGCGGTTAATTCCTGGGGCTGAATATCCCTCAAAACATCCAAAGGATCCCGGCGATATTTACTCAATTCGTTGAGAATATGCTGTCCTAAACCCACCGCCGAGAGTTTCCCCTTACCTTGACCTGTAGCTAGTAAAATCGCTAATAATTCGGCGTTACTGAGGTTTTTCGCCCCGACGCTGATTAAACGTTCCCTTGGTCTTTCACTGACAGGAATATCGGCAATTCTTAAGCTGTAGGTCATGGAAGTGGCAAGCTACCGCGATAAAATTCCATCATAATCGCAATTTTAGCCAGTGCCTAGAGGGATTTTGCGGGCAAATCAAGGGGAAAAACTCTCCTTACTGATAGCGAATTCCCGCATCTTCGAGGCGCTGCAAAGCTTCCCCTAATCGCGGGATATCGGCGATTAAACTGACGCGCACATAACCTTCCCCTCCCTCTCCAAAAGCATTACCCGGAGTGACAACAACACCGGTTTTTTGCAGGACGCTGAGGGCGAAATCCGTGGAAGTCATGCCGACGCTACAGGGGACCCAGAGATACATTGTCGCCCTAGAGGGGGGAATATCCCAACCTAATTGCCCCAAACCTTTGATTAAAAAATCTCGTCGCTGCCGGTATCTTTCCTGTACTTGTTTGACGTATTCATCCGGCAGTTGTAGGGCGGTTTCGGCCGCTTTTTGGATGACGGAAAAGATGCCATAATCGAGATTAGTTTTCAGGGTGCGTAACCCTTGAATAATATCGGAATTGCCCACGACAAAACCGACGCGCCACCCGGCCATATTATAGGTTTTCGAGAGGGTATGAAATTCCACACTAATCTCTTTTGCCCCCGGAATTTCTAATAAACTGGTGGGCTGATAACCATCAAAACTTAATTCCGCATAACAGAGATCATGGACGAGCATAATCTCATAGTGCTGGGCCCAAGCAACGATTTTTTCAAAAAATTCCCGGGGGGCAACGGCGGCCGTGGGGTTACTGGGATAGTTAAAATAGAGGATTTTCGCCTGTTTAGCCACATCTTCGGGGATAGAATCGATATCTATCAGCCAATCCTGTTCTGCTTTTAAGATAATCGGGTATAGCGTCGCCCCAGCAATCAAGGGACCGCGAAAATGGGCGGGATAGGCGGGACTGGGAACCAAGACCACATCGCCGGGGTTAACATAAGCTAGGGCGAGGTGAGATAGGCCCTCTTTGGAACCTAGCAGGGGTAAAGCTTCGTTATCGGGATTGAGTTCCACTCCATAACTGCGATCATACCATTTAGCGATCGCTTCTCGGAAACTGGCGGTTCCTTCAAAGGGTGGATAACCGTGAAATTGGGGGGTTTCAAAAGCTTGAATGGCCGCTTCGATAACTGGACGCGGGGCAAAACCGTCGGGATTACCCATCCCTAAATCGATTAAATCTAGTCCTTCTTTGCGTGCTAAGGCTTTTAATTCATCCAAACGGGCGAAAACGTAGGGGGGTAAGGCACTTAATCGCTTGGCGCGGCTATTCGTCCAATTTACACTCATCGAAAATTTTGGGTCTGAAACCCCGTCGTTCTACGACGGCTTTACTGTTAAATACTAGCGCATTTACACGATATATGCTAGAATGTAAGACATGGAGAAAGCCTATTCTTACCGATTTTACCCCACACCCGAACAAGAGTCGCTATTGCGGCGCACTTTGGGCTGTGTAAGATTGGTTTACAACAAAGCTCTCCACGAACGAACACAAGCATGGTATGAAAGACAAGAAAGAGTAGGATATACTGAAACCTCTTCAATGCTAACCGATTGGAAAAAGCAAGAAGAATTAGACTTTCTCAATGAAGTAA
>NZ_JADBTZ010000041.1:0-25204 GCF_020245885.1 Microcystis sp. M165S2
CGAGAATTTGAAAATAAAGAAGAACTGGAAAAAGTAGTCAATCAGCTTTTAAATGAAGGGGGATTGATTATTAAATGGAGTAGAAAGCTTAAAAATAAGGGTAATGCTGTCAATGTAACTTAAATGCGTAAAAGCTTAGTAGCAATAACCGTATCTCCCAAAATAATCGAAGGGTTTTTGTCTTCAGGATCGATTTTTATGGTTAAATCTTCAGGAGAAAGGGCATCGTCATCGGCAATTTTTTCAATTCTGGCTGTAATCGATTTCGCTCTTTCTTGCGCTGAAAAAGAACCTATTCCTTGCCGAATAGTAAAAAGTTCTTGATTATCAAGCATTACGGGAAAAACTTCTCCCAAAGTTTCCAGGGGTGTTTCCTGTCCTTGTTTAGCAGGATTATTCTGGGCCGCTATCATGAAGATGGGGGATAAAGTCAGTAACAAAACTAAACAAAACAGCCCTAAGTAACGCCAGATTTTTTTCATCTTCTAAGCCACAATTTCACAGGAGCGATCGAGTTTAATACCTCTTTTTTTCATCGTAGCATGGAATAGTTCTGTGGATAACACCTGTTCCACGGGATAAATCCCGGCTTTTTGGAGTTTTGCCGCTAAGATTAATTCTGCCACGCTGCCAGTTCCCCAACCCGCTGCTTGAGCAGTATTCTCGTGGACCATAGTTGCTTGATAAACTGCTTTTTGCTGCCCTTGCCATCCGGCCACTTTTGCTAACATTGCTACCCCAATTCCCGAAAATTTATCGGTTACTTCTGTCATGCGATAACTAACTTGGGAAAAAAATTCAATTCCCCGAGAGCTTTCTACCCAAGCATCGGGAAAAATATGGGCAGTAATCCAAGTTAAATGATTATAAAAATCGGGAATAGAACCAAATTTTGTGATCACATTTTGCACTTGAAAAGATTCAGCAAAAGTATAGGTTTCTGGCATATCAAACCAATAAACACCAGTTTTACCTAAAGGAGCGGGAAAGTCAATTACTTCTCTAGCAGTATAGGGTTTAATCTCTTGCCATTGTCCCTCAATCCAGGCTAAAAAAGGCTTTTTTAAGCCGAGAAAAGTTGTCCGCATTACGGTTAATCCCGCACCTCCTGAACCGGCTACGGCATAATTTAAACGGATCGTTTCTACCCTATCTAACTGTTCGACTCCCTCTCGCACTATACTATTAGAAATACCGGGAAAAATTCCCGTATTAACCACGGCAGTTATTCCCGCTTTTATCGCTAATTCTCGATAGGGGATTAACTTTTGATAAAAAGAACGATGATCACTAACATCAATATAATTGACTTTTTCTTCAATGCAAATTTTTACTACCCTGCCATCGCGATAATGAAAGGGACCAGCACAATGAATGACTAAATCACTATTTTTAATTGCCTGTCTAAGCTTGTCTATTTCTTCTAAATCCAAAGCCAAAAACTGCATTCTTGGCAGTAATTTGATCGCTTTTTCCTTTCGTCCGGTGATAATAACTTTAGCTGAAGTATGATTAATAATATCTAGGGCGACACTTTGACCAATGCGACCAGTGCCACCTAAAATTAAAACAGTTTTTTCCATGGCAACTATCAATAATGTTTGCCCTAGTATAGCATTCTCTTGGCAAGTTTGCCTATTTTTCAAGATGAAAAATTCAGAATAATCTCAACTTATTTACTGCGTCCTAGGGGCAAGAAAATGGTTAAAATCTCACCTTCTTCGGGTTTTTGACGCACAATAAATTTACCTCCCAAAGCTTGAAAAAGGTTTTTAGTCACCTTCATATTCAGACTTAAGCTACCAGTTTCTGGTTGAAACATTAAGACTTTTCCTAAAGCTTTGAGGGTAGGATTAGGCGATTTTACCTGAGTTTGGAACTGCATTTTTAATTGATTTCCTGCCATTGATATATCTACTTGCAACAGACCACCACTAGCCATACTGCGAGTACATTTTTCCACGACTCCATTTAACATTTGATCCAATAAATTCGGGTCGCTAATTACCGAAGGCAATTTTTTCGGTACATTAACTTCTAAATTGACATTGCGCCGTTTAGCCTGTTTTTGCCACCGGGGAATACTATCTTGAAAGACCTTTTCTAGAGCAATTGGAATTAATTGAATTGGTTTATCTCCCAGAGGATTAATACCCAATTCTGCGGCTCGGAAAATTAATTCCATGCGCTGAATTTGTTCACCACATTCTAAATCAATTGTTTCCAAATATTTCTGGACATCTTCCGTTATTTTTGCCCGTTTTAGTAATAATCGGGTAATGGTGCGAATGGTGGTTAAAGGGGTGCGAATTTCGTGGGTTAAAGCGCGCAATAATTCCAAATCACAACCCGATTCTAAATGAGAATTATCTTCCTCTGGAGGAGTGATTTCGGCATTGATAGGCGATTTCGTTTTTTTCAGGTCTAAATTAGGCTGGTTGGGTAAATTTTGCAGTAATTGGCGACTAAATTGGCTAACTAGACGGTAATCCGGCGAGGGACTGCCATTAGCTTCGATAATTGCCTCTAAAGTCCCGATTTGCGGATAACGCAGATTCACTAATCTTTGCCGCAACTGCTGCCAAGCTTGCTGAGTGAGGACGGGATCAAAGGAAAATTGAAAAGAGGACAAACCCCACTGATCTTCGCCTAAAACCAGCAAAAGAGAGAAACTTTCGCTAAAAACCAGACAAAATCTTTCATTAGCAATCGGATCCGTTGGCAAGAGCGGCAATTCATGAATCTCCGTCGGGGAAATATCGGCGGCGGATTTTTCCTGAGAAGGCAATTGCAAACCCGGCCATTGTAAATGTTTTAAAGCTTTAACGGTAAAAACACCGAATTTAAAACCCGTTAAAGCCTTGCTTTCTCTGACTAAAGCCGTCGGACCGGAGAGAATTAAACCCCCACTGGCAGCAGCATTATTTGGGTTTTGTAATAAGATATTTTCTAAAGCGGCGATCGCTGCGAACCATTCACTTTCCGCTTTCAGTTGCGCTCGCTTGAGCCATTCCGATAAATTAGGATAAAAAGCATTGGGGGTGAAAGTTTCCCGTTCCTGATGGTCAGTCGGCGGGAAAATATCGCTTAATTTCGGTAAAGACCCCTCTAACATCGTCTTCATCACTGACTAGATACAAATTCCTTACCTAGAATATTACCCCCGTTAATGCTCATCCCATAACGGTAAAACCGAACTCTATTGGCAGTGATATCCGCTTGACATCTCCCTGCGTTAAAACAACAGGGATTCTTTGTGGTGAATAGAAGCGGGTTGAAACTGCGCTTCTATTCGATTACGATATATTTTAGAAAGCCTATCTAACTTATATCGCTGTGGCACTGTCAAAGATGCCCTACCCACCTTATCTAGAGAAACCCCTAGCTGTGTGGCTACTTTTTTGATAATATTGGCTGCACCATTGCAATCAGCATTGATTAACTGACCATTAAAAGCTTTAAACAAACCTCTTTGAATTCTTTTACCTGATGACTGCCACCCTTCGGGTTTTTCACCGAATTTAGGTAGCAAATCATTATCTAAAAAAGAAGCCTTTGAGGTGTAGCTTTCCTCAGTCTCGATCAAATTAATCCCGTACTGTTCACACAATTGCTTAATACGTCCTTTCAGCTTGGCAGTGGGAACTTGAACAAATTCCTGATTAACTTTTTTCCCTAACTCAATAGAATCTTTTGGTCGTTGATTCCATCCAAAGACGATAGTAGAAATGTCATTGTTAAGACACCAATTAATAACAAACCTGGCGGCTTTATTAACGTTATCTCTCATTTGACGATTACGCTTTTCGGTTAAAATAGCCAATTCCTGATCCCAATACCCTTGTGGCTTACCAGTCTTAATTTGAGCAATTCGCTTGTTATACCATTGGTTTTGTGATTTAACTTTTCTCCCGTCAATAACAAAAGACTTGCCCGTATTAGAAACACAGGTTAACCAATTATTTAGCCCGTGATCTATTCCTAGAACCTTATTATTAGGCTTGACTTTCTCTTGAGCGGGTTGCTCGTAAACGCACTCAAGATAAAAACTAATATTTCTAGGAACAAGTCGAAACTCTTTGATGTCCTCAAATCTTAAATTAGAAGGCATTGGCAGATAAAAAATATCAATCCCAAACCAAGCTTTTACCTGCTCTCCCAAGGAAAACTTTAAGCCTTTTTCGGATTGCTTTACATACCGTGATGGATAGCTTACTACCGCCATTCCTCCTTTTTTTCGATATTTAGGCGGTTTAGGCTTGTTAGGTAACTGCCCTTTATTCCAAAGACTTAAAAGCCCTTTATAGGAAGAAAAAGATTCCGCTACATCATGAAGTAATTGTTGAGCGCAACATGACCGCAGAGATCGAAAATGTGGATGATTTTTCATCTGAGAATCCAGGTGGTATTTCTTGACGTATCGCCCCGCCTTAAAAAGCATCTGCCGGCAATAATAAAGACCACAGTTAGCCAGCTTGTTAGCTTCTTCGCAAATAAACTCTAAGATAGCCCTTATCTCGCTGTCTGCATGAATGAGAACTTGTTGAACTCCATACATTTTGACTTACCTCCTGTATAGAGGATAAGTTGAAAATACACTAATTGTCAAGTGTCAAGAGTACAATGGAAGATTATAGAAGAAATCCTCATTCGGTAACACTGCTTAACTATCACTTTGTCTGGTGTCCAAAACGAAGAAAGGCAGTATTAAAGGGAGACATTAAGTTGAGAGCGCCGTCAATTATTTTTGACCTGTGCCAAGAAAATAACTGGAGATTAATCGCCTTAGAAATCAGGCCAGATCCTATCCATCTATTCCTAGAGTCTGCTCCTAGCTATTCTCCTTCAACAATAATTAAAAGAATTAAAGGGAGACTATCTCATCACTTAAGAAAAGAGTTCCCAGAATTGTTAAAATTACCCACTCTGTGGACTCCTAGTTATTTCTGCTCAACTGCTGGTAACGCCTCTACGGAAACTATTAAAAAATACATTGAGAATCAAACTAATAAATGATACAGGGGGATAAATCCCCTTGTTCGCTCGACTACCATCCGTTTTAACGGATGGCTAACCGTCGCTCACGATTTTTAGGTTTTGAGAGCAGTTATCTTAATGGTGAGGTACAAATAGGTTACACTTCATCTTGATCGGAAAGGCTGTCAATCGGCTTAATGATTTGTAATATAGGTTAGTGTAGTTGATCGCCTATGCCAGTTGTGGGGTTCGTGGCTCAATTCAACCTCGATAAGTCTGATATTTAATTACATCTCCCCACTTATGTGTTTTTTTGTTACATTTAAGTATTTTTTTGTTTATCTATGGTTATCATAGAGCAAGTTAAATTGTTCCCCAATTATTTCCCTAACCAACCAATCTTTGATCCCAAACCCTTTTGCCTTGACATTACGTCAATGAGAGGAACCATCGGCTCTTGGTTTGCCTGTTTAAGTGTTGCTTTCAAGCTAGGTAAACAGTTGAGTAGCGGTAACTTTTGAGCAATAGTTGGGTTCGGTTATTGACTATATTTTGCCGTGGGCAAATTCTGAGAATTAATCAGAACTAAGTGCGCTTGAGAACGTGGAGTTATTCCCTGTCTCTGCTGCCTTTTGTCTGTTTTCCGAACCTGTCGCTGCTGCGGATTTGAGGTTCATTTATCCTTTGTCTGAGAGAGCGTAAAAAATATGCTGCACATTCATATTCTTCAGGATACGTTTTTCAAGTCTTCCACAGCTTTTTCTGAAACCCTTAATAGTGATCAGAAGTTCTTGATTCAAGCGGGAACTAAATTACCAATTAAATCCTATTTTCGCCAAAATAATCATTATTCTGTCAAGTTAGCCGAAGAACAAGGTTCAGTGGGAAAAGCGGGATTTTTCTTTGATGCTCATGTACAAGTAGAAGAAATACGAGGAGTTTGGATCACCAATGTTGACAGTGATATTCTCAAGTCTAAAGATAACTTAAAAGCTGGGTTGGAAAAACTTAAAAATTTAGGTTTTAATACTCTTTATCTAGTAGTTTGGAATAAAGGCTATGTGTTTTTTGAATCACAAATTGCTGATAATATCTTCACTGCTAATGAAGAAAAACTCCAAAAAGTCAACCTTGAAAAAGAGTTAGTCAGTAGAGATATACTAGCAGAAATCATTGAGATTAACCAGACAGAAAAGTATAACTTTCGGATTATTGCTTGGTTTGAATATGGTTTAATGGTTCCTCCGGCTGCTCCCTTAGTTGCCCAAAAACCAGATTGGTTTATGCTTACTCATCAACAGGAAAATACAGTTGATGGTGATGGGAATTGCCGCTTAAATCCTGCTCATCCTGAAGTTAAAGATTTTTGGATTAGTATCATTCGTGAAGTGGTAAAAAACTATGAAATTGATGGTATTCAATTAGATGATCACTTCGCTATTCATCACGCAAAACTCTTGCCTAATGGTACTAAAAATTTTGATTTTAGTATGGGGTTTGACTCCTTTACCATCAAACTTTTTCAAGAGGAAACTGGTTCAGTTAGTCCCTTAAGCAATCCCCAATTAGCGAAATTTAAAGATTGGCGCAAGGAGAAGTTAACTCAGTTAGTGCGATTGATTTTTAAAACCATTAAAGCCGAAAAAGATGATTGTATTCTCTCCATTTCTCCCAATCCTTTAGGATTTTCGATCGATCATGCTTTAGCTGATTGGCAAGCATGGGAAAAGGAGGGATTAATCGAAGAAATGGCCTTACAAGTTTATCGTGGAGATATCCAGATTTTTGAGAGAGAAATCGATAAATTAGAGGTAAAAGCAGCGCGAGAACATATTCCCACCGTCATCGGTATTCTCACTGGTTTAAAACCCAGCGATAGACGGGTAAATTTCCAATTAATTCAAGCACAAACTCAGGAGACTCGTGAGCGAGATTTTGCTGGTTTTGCCTATTTTTTCTATAGCAGTTTATTAGACCATATTCCCACCACAGAAACTCTGGATGACAGGGAGAATAAATTGGCTCAAATTCTGGCTACCGATCAATTTGTCTAATTTATTTATTCATTAAGGAGCTAAGTTATGAGTCAACGGTCTCTTTCAAAAACTGAAAAGTTGGCTGAATGATCCTTGAAATGCAGTTTTATCAGCCTTGGCTATTGCCACAGGAACTAAGCTATTTCATGGCTTGCCCGCTTTAGTCTCTGATACGCTAAAAGCTGCAAGGAGTCAAGTTAATAGTTAAGAAAAATAATTGATTGTATGGCTGTTCTAAATTAAGCTTTAGAATAGCATTTTTGCTGCCGAACTTTCTATAAAAATTGCCATAAAACAATAGTAAATTTTTGTAAAAATATAATTTTTATTAGTTTAATTGAGGTAGAGTATATCCAGAGGAATTGACCAATAAATAAACATTGAAGAAACTGGAGGTATACAGATGAAATTTGGGATTGATATGGGTCATAATTGCCCACCTCATGACATTGGCGCATCGGGAGTTAGACAGGAAGATGTTGTTATTAAAGAGGTGGGTACTCGCCTAATTGCTAAATTAGGCGCAGCGGGTCATTCAGTAATTAACTGCACCCCGACCAGTGCCGTTAGTGTTAATGATTCTTTGCGAAAAAGAGCCAATAAAGCCAATAGTAATAACGTTGATATTTTTGTTTCTATTCACTTTAATGCCTTTAACACAAAGGCAATGGGAGCGGAGGTTTATGGTATTAGTCAAACTTCTCAAGCGATCGCTAAATCAGTTTTGACGGAAATTGTCAAGCTAGGATTTAAAAATAGAGGAGTAAAAAATACCCGTTTTTCTGTGTTGGTAAATACTTCAATGCCAGCAATTTTAATTGAATGTTGCTTTGTGGATTCCCAAGCAGATATGGCTCTTTTTGATGCGGAAAAAATGGCCGAAGCGATTAAAGTTGGTTTAATTGGGGATGCTGAGGACAACTCCACACCGGAACCGGCAACCCTAAGAATTACTCAAAAAACTATTCTTAAACCTTCCACAGAGCAATCTTCTGAATTAGAGTCAAGTACCTTATTCGAGATTGAACCGGGAGATTATCCGGTGTTAGATGTGCGCTTGGAAGAAAGACATTTTTTTGTGAAATGGCCTGATAAAAGTTTTGGCAATCGGGACGAACATTTTGTGTTTGAAGAGTTTGCGAAAATAGTGCAATAGACGGAAATTTTGGTCTATTCTTACCCAATCAAAAATGATTTATTCTTGGTCGCTAACAGGAGATGGTAATGGCCTTACTAGATGACTTAGTTCAACAATATGCTAGAACTGACTTAGCTACTATTTTTCAAGAAGTTGACAACACTTCTCAAAGATCGGTTAATCTCACAGACATTCCTCCCAATCATTTTAGTCATTTAAAAGAAGTTTCTCTCGCTCAATGGCTATTAGAGTCCGCCAGAGCCACCAGTAAACTAGCCGAGGAACAGAAAAACTTCGCTGGTTTAAAATGGCGCAAGGAAATGACTCCCTTTGCTACTCCTAAATCGATTAAAGTACCTTCTGAATCGGAAGCGATGGACTTTTGCTTATTCACGGATATTGACAAATTTCTGCGAGGTTATTGGAAATTTTTAACCCGTGAACCCTATAAAGGATTAGAAGAAAATACTCAAACTCCTGAAAACTTTATCGGTTTTATTCAAAGTAAAGGCTTTGCTGCCGATATAAGTTATATTAGCAAAGTGTTAAAACTTGTTCCCGAAGCGAGGACTTTACTAGCAAAAACCAACGGAATTGTTATTCCACCACCCCCCAATACCTTACAAGTAACCAGTTTTCCGAAGGAAGTGGAAGTGGGACAAAGTTTTCAGATTGAAGGAACCGCCGCTGCTGCCGACAAAGGCAAAAAATTGACCGTTTTAGTTGATAATAAATTCCCCCTAGATGATATTGAAATACAAGAAGGAGGAGAATGGGAAGCCGAATTTGTCTTCTTACAAGCAGGCGATCGCATTGTTAAAATAGCCATTGATAATCAAAGTGTAGAAATCGAAATCAAGGCTTCTCTACCCGAGGAAACCGGTGCAATTACCCTGAATTTAACGGGAAGTGTTGGATTAGGAGGAATCAACCGAACAGCCGATAAGATTGCGGTTAAACAGCGATTACATTCCCTCGGCTATACTTTTGTCGGTGATCCTAATAGTGCAGCCTTGAATACGGGTTTCATTCTTGCCATCAAACTCTTTCAATCAATTATTGCAGGGGAAGAAAAATTAATAGGAGATGGAAGAATAGATGTGGGAAATACCACTCAGAAATGGTTAGAAGCGGCCAATGCACCTCGTTGGCAAACCATGCCCGATAGTAATCCTTCTATTAGCTTAATTAATCATGAGAAAAATCAAACCAATGATGATCATGATTTTGGAACAAGTTGGTTAGCAGATGCCATCTTAGAAATTGCTGCTGACTATCATAATACATTCCGAGTTTCTAATCCCAGTAAGGCCGCTTTTTCTATTAATGATGTTAGTAAACCCACAGGGGGAGACACCCCGCAACACGCAGGCCATGAGACGGGTTTAATGTGTGATGTAAGGCTTCCGCGCACGGATGGACAACATGGCGGAATCACTTGGGAAAGTGACAATTTTGACCGAACCGCAGCCCGCGCTCTGATTAAAGCCATGAGACGGCAAAAACTGGTTAGTCAAGTGTTTTTTAATGACACAACCCTGATGGGTGAAACTTTTTTGGGACAAAAACTATGCAATTTTGCCACTGGTCATGATGACCACATTCACTTTGCTATTCGCCCTCCCGTGAGAGCTTAGTTTAATTCATTGACTAACCAGATAATTGAATAATTGAGAGGTAAAAATGGGAATTGTACCGACAACATGGATGCCTAACTGTTCGATGAAAAGAATCATTATTCATTGGACGGCAGGGGGATATAAAGCATCTAGCAATGATAAATCTCATTATCATATTTTAATCGAGGATGATGGTCAGTTAGTGCGAGGAACTCACTCAATTAAAGATAATGTTTCCACCGCAGATAATGTTTATGCGGCTCATACAGCACTGTTTGGTACGGGTTCAATCGGAGTTAGCGTCTGTTGTATGAGTGGTGCGGTGGAAAAGCCATTTAAAGCGGGTAGTTTTCCGATGACACAAACCCAATGGGAAACCATGGCGCAGGTAGTAGCAGAACTCTGTGATTTTTATGATATTGAAGTAACAGCTAAAACCGTTTTAGGTCATGGAGAAGTAGAACGTGAGTTTCCTAATAAACCCCAAGGTGGAAAATGGGATCCGATGGTTTTACCTTGGGATAAATCCTTAAGTAAAATACAGGTAGGAGAGCAATTTAGAACGCTAGTCAAAACCAAATTAACGGGCGTTTCTGGTTTAGTGGAAACTCCAGCTAGTATCACAGCCGTTGTTCAAGGAAAAGCCTTCCGAGAAGCGCAGATATTTAATGAAAAAAGTATCGTCAAGATTCGTCCTTTGCTAGATACTTTTAATTGGCAAATTATTACTGCCAATGATCGGAAGGTGATGGAATTAAAATTTGCTGATGGCGAAGAGGCAAAATCCTTAGGATTTTTGTTGATTGAACACAGCAATAAACTGATGGATATCTCCGAGGGAACTAGCCAAGTAGAAATTATCAAAAAAATTGAACAATTCGGCTTTGTGAAAGTAGTAGATTTGGCGCAAGCATTAAATCTTTCTGTAACTTGGGATGGCACAACTCGGACAGTAACAATTGAGTAAAGATCGATAAGATAACTTCAGGAGATGATTTTATGCAAACCTACACGATTAAATCTGGAGATACCCTCAGAGGAATTGCTTTAAAATTTTATGGTGATGCTTCAAAATTTGTGGTAATTCAAGAAGCCAACGATATTGCCAATCCCAATCAAATTTCCGTGGGACAAGTTTTAGAAATTCCCGATCTTGCCGATGACAATGACAATAATCCCCTAGAAGATTTTCATCAGGCTTTTCCTAATAGTGTACGCTGGCGATTGGTAGAAGATGGAGTAGAAATTGAGGGTAGCGGCATTGAGAGAACCAGTGGTCAACCAGTAACCGTCACCAAAATTTGGAATAATTTTTCTGATGAAATTAATCAATGGTCAAAACATTTTAATGTGCCGGCAGTAATTATTATTGCCACCATCGCCACCGAATCGAACGGAAAAGCAGACGCTATCCGCAAAGAACCGGGTTATGTATCTGATTCTATCACCCCTCATTTGATCAGTGTTGGCTTAATGCAAACATTAATTTCTACGGCCAGAGGTACATTACATGATTCAACCATCGATCGAGATGACTTAAAAAATGCCAGTATTTCTCTTAAAGCAGGAACGTCATTTATTGCCGATCAACGCTTGAAAACTTTGTTAGATCCGCCCAAAGTTGCCTGTGCTTATAATGCTGGTTCTCTATTTGAAAACAGAAATTCCAATAATCGTTGGCGAATGCGTCAATTTCCCATTGGTACTTCCGCACACTGCGATCGCTTTATCAAGTTCTTTAACGATGCAGTCTTTGTTTTGAAAGGAACCACCACACCTGTTAGCGTCGGCTATCAACAATTTTATCTAGCTTGATTTCCTGGAATTTCTTGGGGTTATCGTCATCAATTCAGCTTGCCGATCTCAAGCATCAATTTTAGTCAGTCATGTCCAGTTATCTAGTTAGAGGAAATTTGTCTTTCTATTTATTTCAAGATTTCAAGGAGTGGTAAAGCCGTGTTATTCAAGCTTTTTCAGCGATTCATTATCTTTGGATTTACTTTAGTAATAATCTTATTTTTTCAAGCAAAAATCCAAGCTCAAACCGTTTGTCAAATAGTACCGACTTCTCAAATTTCTTCTATCGATCAGGCTAAATGTTTATTACGTCAACCCAAGATTTTTGGGAATGTGGGTCCAACTTTAACCAGTTTACCTGTTCCGTTCGATCAACTATTAACTAGACCCACCATCGATATCAGTAAAGAGCAATTAAGACGATATCTACAAGCTCAAGGAATTAACGAAGCAGACATTGGCGGTTCATTAGATAAACCCGTTTCACGAACTAATAATAATAATTCTAGTGCAGAGTTGGCTCGTTATTTTATTATTCATGATACCAGTACCCCTAATTTTGGAAATGCCAACTTTCCTAATAATATTAATGGAGCTAGTTGGAGGTTTAACAACTTAAATCAATATGGTAGTGGCGAAAAATCCCCTGCTCATATCATTATTAATCGAGTAGGAGATTCCGTCACTCGTAAGGATTTTAATACCCCTTGGCGTTCTACAAAACGAGAATCAGATCAATTTTGTGGGGTCAATAAATGTAAGGGTTTATTTTTGGCAGTTGAATTAGTTCAACCTAGAAGATGTCAACCAAACCCTGGTCAAACACAGTGTTCTCCACCGACAAAAAATGATGCTAAATCGTCCGAACCGGGGTTTACCAAAGCACAATTAGATCGCCTAGCAGTTGTTTATATTGCCGCCAGTGTACGGCGCGGAAAATGGTTAATTCCTGCTTTTCATGTTGTTCTTGATCAAGTCTTACCAGGTGGACATGATGACCCTCAGAATTTTAACCTAGACCAGTGGTCAAACCAACTCAATGACATTTTAACGGCAATTCGTTCTTAGGAGCTAATCATGAATCAATATTTGCGACACTTACTATTAATTATCGCAGGAATTTATCTAATTCTTATGAGCAGCTTTGTCTCTCCTGCATTCGCACAAGTTAGCTATACTCCCCCCGCTCAATCGGCGAGTGTTCTACAAGATATTCCATTTAATCAAGCTGTTCCAGTCGATGAATCCTATCGCAAAGAATTTGAAAACTGCGATAAAAATAATACTTTTCGAGGATTTTCTTTACCCGTCATTAGAAGATGTAAAAATGATCCAAACAATGTTAAAGCATTGCTAAAATTTACTGACGGAACAATTTTTATCGAATCTAAACTTAGTTTAGATATTGATGGTTCATGGTTAGCGTGTAAAGGAAAAGGCGCACCAACTTCTCAATGTCCAACATCTTTTTCTTGGCCAACGGAAACCCAAGAACCTAATAAATTTGTTGATCCTGATAACTTTGCCTACATCGTCAATCCAGTATCTAATTTTCAAAAAAGTAATGATCCTAGTGGAAATCAATTATTTGAAAAGAAAACAGGGGTTAAGTTAGGAGATTTAGGAGTAGTTGTTTACAAAAATAAGGTGGTTCCTGTATTCGTCGCTGATAGCGGCCCTTATAATAAATTAGGCGAAGGTTCATCCTTACTTCATCAATTGATTGGTGAAGATAAATGTAAACCGGGTAAACGAAGAACGGACGGAAAAACTCGCACTGATAAGCGATGGACAAGTGATGTTTATTGTACTGAATACAAGAATGTTAGTGTGGAAGATAAAGTTCTCTTTTTTATCTTTCCCAACTCTAAAATTCCGAATTTGAGTCCTGCGAATGCCACGAACAAAATCAATACAGAAGCTCTAAAACGCTTTGAAAACCTCAAGGATAATCGTCAAGGGGTGATTCAACTCAATCAACCTCAATCAGGACAAAGTTTTGCTGTTAATACTGCCGTGACATTTTCTGGTACTGCTAACCCAGAAGTTTCCCGAATTAAAGTCAGTATCGGTCCCGGAGGTCTCTTTGAAATTGCCGACCTCAAAAATGTTAAAAAAAACTGGACTTTTGAGCAAGTTTTTAACACAAAAGGGATCAATAGACCTGTGACTATTCAACCTTTCAATGCTACAGATAACCCGCTTAAACCTCTGAATTTTACGATTACCATTCAATAGTTCATTCTGTTCTTTTGTATTGACTTTCAGGAGAATTAAACCCATGGCTAACAAAACTCTCAAAGCATTAACCAACACCGTTATTAAGTCTTTACCTCAAGATAGCATTAGCTTAAGTGATTCTCAGAAAATTACTTTACCTGAAAATGCTACTTTAGAAATATTGCAATATCGTTCTGCACCTAATAATCATTGGGAAATTCAATTATTAACTCCCCAAAATGGTATCGTCACTTGGTTTGCTTTTATCTCCCATGTCGAAATATTTTCTGATCCCAACTTCAAGAAAAATTTAGTAGAGATAGCTACTGGAGAATGGGACTTTTTTGAAAAAGGAAAGGGACAAGAAACCACAAATGGCTTTTGGCAAAGAGTGGTTAGATATTGGAAAGAGGGTGTTAATATACACCATATTGATACTCCCGATGAAGTAGGAGACGGTATAAAAAATCCTTGGTCAGCTGCCTTTATTTCTTGGATCATGAAAGAAGCTGGTGCAGGGGATAAATTTAAGCGAGATGATAGTCATTCAGTTTATATTCACGATGCCGTTCAAAAACGTAAAAATCGAGTGGTTAATGCTCCATTTGTTGCTTTTAAAGTTGATGAAGTCACTCCAGAGGTGGGGGACTTAGTTTGTGCGCCAAGGGCAAGTTCAGCAGATTTTGTTAAATATGACACACCCCCACATTATGCTTCTCACTGCGATTTAGTAGTAGCAAAAAGACCCAATGAAATTGATATGATTGGGGGCAATGTTAATAATTCTGTGAGTAAGACAACCATTGAATTAAATACGGAGGGAAAAGTAATTCCTAATGGAAAAATTTTGGTTAACGGAAATCCAGCTACAAAACGACCTTGGTTTGTAGTGATTAAAAACCTTCTCTAATTTTTTCTTCCTTTATTTACTTTAACTGTCAAGGACAAAATTATGGCTACCTTACAAGATATTATCAACAATAACAAAACCCTAAACCGTTCTCAACTAAAAGCGGATAAAGGGTTAGTAATAGAAATTCAAACCAAACTAGCTAACTTAGGATTTTATCCTGGTGGTGGTTGGATTGATGGAGATTTAGGAGAATCAAGTAGTTTTTCTTGGACTGGATTAATTGATTTCTGTAAAAAAATTGGGAGTCTTCCCATTCCCTCCGATACCCTAGCTATCAATCAAGAGATTGCCCAAAAATTGCTAACAACCAAGCAAGCTGACTCGGTTCTTAAAGCAGCTAATCAAAGTTCAATTCTTACCCGTCTTCAACAAATTCAAGCCTCATCGCCGATTGTTAATAAAAATACACCTTCTTCTGCTTTTGTATCTCGAAGTATTGAGCAATCTCCTTTCAAGCCATTAATTATTAACTATCCGACATTTTTGGCACAAAAACCAGATGGAACATCTTTAATTTCCTATGGTGATAGTTTTACTCTAACTAATGGCAAAACTGTTAATTTTGATGATTATCCTAGTCTAGGAAAACAGCCTAATATTGATAATACAGGCTTAAGTTTTCTGCCCAGTAATATCTCTCATGCTTGTGTTTGTATCGGAAGCTTTAGCGATAGTAATAGCCCAATTAAAGCCCGATGGTTAGGAAAAGATGCCCTAACACCTGTTGCTTTATGGTGGAGTACCACTAAATTTATTGGCGTTTTAAATACAGTTTGTCAAATTCATCAAAACTCAATTAATACAGATATTGATGATTGTGTGATTGCTTCTCACCGATTTAATGATTTAGTAAGAGATATGGTGAGTTATCAGGGACTATCTTCTAATCGTATTGGGGCTTTATTTAAAAGCTTTAGTAAAAGAGAAGTTTTAAGTAAATGGATTGAAACACAAACAGGAAGTAGTAATCTAAATTTTACTGGCTCCTATGGAGAAGACCCATTAATTTCTCCTGCAAGAATTAAAGACACAACGACTGGAAATATTGTCTTATCTTCTGGGTCTGTTGGTGCAGCTACTTCAACAAATTCCCTTTCAGCTTACGATCTAGCCCGCTTAATTTCCATGCTAGGTTGGCATTTACATTTACCCAATAATGCTAAACTTCCCTCAGCCCAATGGAAAAGTTTAGAAAGCATAGTTCGGGCAATGGGTCATGATACAGCACGATATGTAGATGTAGCTTTTGAAACCTTGGGAGTTATGAATATTATCAGTGAACCAGTGATTATTTCAAAAGTAGGTTGGGGAAACGTATCTGCCACTTCTGGGTCAATGACTTATACCGTATTTGTTAAATTTGTTGATCGACGTTTTACTCCTGCAAAATTAAGAACTTTCGCCTTATCTTTACGTTGTCCGAGTCCAGTTTCTGCTGATTTTGATGGGAGAGATACCAATTTAGCCGCCGCTGTTACTGAAATAGTTCGACGTATTTTAACTGAAGAATTGGCTTAATTTGCTTTGGTCATAACTAAAAACAAAAACTTGTAAAATCAATAGTGAGGTCTTAAAAATGAATCTAGGAACCCTTCTCGAAATTATTGTTGCTCTAATTTTTATCTACTTAACTTCCAGCCTTATTATCTCCGAATTACAAGAACAATTAGCTGCCTTGCTAGAATTTCGGGCTAAAAATTTAAAACAAGCCCTAGAAATATTCTTGGGAAAAAAGACGATCAAATCTTTGTACAACAATGACTCGTTATTATCAAGTTTCAATCAATACACTAATCCTAGAACTGGAAACTCAGCTGGTCCTTCCTATGTTGAACCAAAGGTTTTGGCAGCGTCCCTAATTAGTCTAGTTAATAGTAAACTTTCAGATAATGAAAAATTATTAAAAGCGGATTTTTTAGGAAAAAATCTTGTTGAAGAAAAAACAGGAATCTTTAAGAAATTAGCTAGTATTTCCGATTTCTCTAAAATAGACAAATTAGCGATTGACAGATTGATAGAAATAGGTTATAGTACCAAACTCAAACATGACAATCCAACTCTGGAGAATTTTATTGATGAAATAGCCAACACTTTTACTCAAATTATGGAGCGAACATCGGGAGTATATAAAAGAAATGCCAAGGGGGTATCTTTTGCTTTTGGTTTTTTAGCGGCTGCTTTGCTCAATATTGATAGTTTTTATGTCATTGAGCAACTATCCAAAAATCCCAATTTAAGACAGGGAATTAATCAGGTGGCTACAGAAGTTTTTCAGACTAATGAATCTTGTTTTAAAGATGCTCAAGATGATCCTAACAAAGTCGCTGAATGTACAAAAAAATTACAAGTTAGTATCAAGGATTTAGAAAAAATTAATCAACCTCTGCCCCTTGGTTGGAATGAAAAAGGATGGTTTAATGGTGAACAAATAAAAGAACAAAATGGCTGGTTACAAGCTTTTTTGGGCTGGCTAATGACAGGAGTAGCTGTGGCGATGGGCGCACCTTTTTGGTTTGATATTTTAGGGAAGCTTATCAATGTGCGTAATACTGGTAAACCCATATTACCTAATACTCAGAAATAAATAACTATGTTTGTCACCTTAAAGATTTTCAATCAATCCTCAAACCAGTCCTTTCTCAGATTATTTCTAGGAATTGCTTGTCTTTTTGTCTTTTATTACCTATAATTGTCTCAATCCTCACTTTTCCAGTTAACAAGGAGAATACAATCATGCAATCTCTCAAATTTTCTATTATCCAAGAAATCAAACATCAAGGAATTTGTGATGCTTCTGCCGCCACTGCTTTAGGAGAAAATAAATTTGTTGTTGGTAATGATGAGGCGGATCCAGAATTAGGTAATTTTCTCTGGATTTATTCCTCTCAAGAGTCGGGAAAAGCACTGGAAACCATTGACATTAATAGTTGGCTGAAAAACAATCCTAACAATAAAGAAATCGACTTGGAGGGGGCAGCTGTACTAAATGACATAATCTATTGGATTACTTCCCATGGTCGCAATAAAAATGCTGAACGAAAACTCCCTCGTCATCAATTTTTTGCTAGTAAAATTACCGATGACGGCTCTAGTATAGTTCAAGAGGGTGAGTCTTATACTCAGTTAGTCTTGCGCGATATTATCGAAGACTCTCAATTGGCTAAAATATTTGATTTCAAAACAGCAGAAACCAAAGCTCCCAAAGCTGAAGTAGGATTAAATATTGAAGGTTTAACGGCAACTCCAGACGGAAATATCTTAATCGGTTTTCGTAATCCTATACCAAACGATAAAGCTCTTTTATTGACTCTAAAAAATCCTCAAAGTTTAGTTATTAATTCCAGCAATGCTCGGGCTGAATTTGGTGATCCTATCTTGTTAGATTTGGGAGGATTAGGAATTCGTAGCATTGAATTTTGGCCAGCTTTAGAAGTATATTTAATTATTGCTGGAGAATTTCATGGAGGCGATCAATTTGTTTTCTATACTTGGTCAGGAAAAAAAGAAGATGCACCAGAAAAGATAGAATCACTGCAATTCCCTGACGGTTTTCGTCCAGAAGCTTTGTTGTTTTATCCGCATCTCAAAGATCGCTTTCAGATTTTAAGCGATGATGGTACAATCGAGCGAGTTGGTAATACTCCCTGTAAAGATATTATCGATAAAAATAATCCCGAAAAATATTTCCGCAGTATTTGGGTAAAAGTGAATTAATACTAATTCTCACCCATAAAAACTACAGATCGAATTATCGAATTTAAGTTCCCATTTCCCCTTTTTCCCATTTTAAGGGAGACGAAGGCAGGGGGATCGAACTCTTGTAGCTGGATTTCGGAGAATTGATATAATTAGACATCCCTCTTAGTGGAACCTCAACAAAACCTAGAACAAAAATAGCTTTAAACCCATGTAGGGATAAGCTTTAAGCTCAAAAAACCGTTGATCACGTCTTCTCAATGGTTTTTTCTCCTAGAAGCTCTATTAACCTTTTTCTCTTATCCAGAGGACTTCTGGGTTCGCAAAGGGACAAAAAAGTGTGGAGAATCCTCCCATAATCGCTACAATTTTTCTAGAGGCTAAGTATTGCCCTCATTTAAGTTCTTTTGTACTCATTGAAAACCATGAAAATTCTTCACGGTACTTGGATTCCCCAATCAACGGACGAATTTATTCAGAAGGGTAGCTTTTATCTTTGGGGAGAAACTAGCACCCCGAAAAAGAGTCGCACCACTGCTGATAATTATCATCCTTTTCAGTTAAGCAAAGAAGAATTAACTAGCTTTCTCACCGGAGAGTTAGGAATAGTTCAATCGAATTATAATCCTCTTAGTCGGCAATTTGTCCCCCGCTACTTTCTTTTACCTAGCCACGACAATCAACCTTTACCCTCCTTAGAATTACTGCGTTATCTAGAAAAAGAACCCCCAGAAAATAGCCAATGGCAATCTTGGCAAATTGATTGTTATCCCCTTAGTCCTGTACTTAAACTGCTCAATGATCTGCACTTTATCTGTCTTTACAACTCCTCAGAGATTCAGTTAGGTGCAGATCTACTTTTTTGGTATCACTACAGTCAAGCTTTTAAAGAAATAATTCTCAAAGATAACTATATTCCTGCTTTTAAATATCGAGAATTAGCCACAAATAACAAGAAAACCGCTAACTTTGCCATCTACCCTCTTTGGGAAATTATATCAGCAACCTACGAAACCAATCTCGATCGCTATCTCGAATATCTTCCCCGGATTTGTCTTGCTGGCGCTGAAAATCCCCATGCTTCGCCACAATTATACGATCCCAAAACCCTACTCCGGCACTTCTCCGAATGTCTCCTCAATGAAATTGTCACTAATACGGCAATTCCTGCCAGTTTTGATAAAAAAATTAGCGAGACAATTATAGGTGACTGCCTTTCTGTGACTAAAGCTGCTGGATTTCTGCAAACCGCTGCCGCTTTAGAAAAATATCAACAGTGGCAAACTTGGAGACAGCAATTACTAGGAGACCAAAATATATCTAGTTTTAGCCTTGGTTTTAAACTAACGGAAGCACCAGAAGATAATATTGAACAGTGGCAAATTACCTTTATCCTCATCTCTAAACAAGACCCCTCCCTGCGATTAGAATTAGACGAATATTGGTATGCAGTCCCCGAAACTAGAACAAGCATACGAGCGCATTTTGGTCAAGATTTAGACAAAAATATTTTACTAAGTTTGGGTTATGCTGCCCGTATTTATCCCCCTATTTGGCAAGGATTAGAAACGGATAAACCGACGGGATTTTCTCTCAACCTTACAGAAGCTTTTACTTTCTTGAAAGAAACTGCTTGGATTTTAGAAGATGCGGGATATAAAGTGATTATTCCCGCTTGGTGGACTCCCCAAGGTCGTCAGCGCGCCAAAGTTCGGCTTAAAACTACTTCTAAATCGGGCAAATCTACCCCCGTTAGTAAAGGGATTTTTAGCCTTGAAAACATCATTGAATATCAATATGAACTAGC
The DNA here is from genome assembly GCF_020245885.1 of Microcystis sp. M165S2. Classification (NCBI taxonomy): domain Bacteria; kingdom Bacillati; phylum Cyanobacteriota; class Cyanophyceae; order Chroococcales; family Microcystaceae; genus Microcystis; species Microcystis sp. M165S2. The sequence continues at coordinate 20,204 of NZ_JADBTZ010000041.1, forward strand.
CATCGGTGAAGAAACTATTAGTCAAGAGGAATGGCAACAATTAATTAACACCAAAACACCCCTAGTTAAATTTCGAGGTCAATGGGTAGAATTAGAACAAAATAAAATGCAGCAAATGCTGGATTTTTGGCAGAAATATCAGCAGGAAAATCCTGAGATGAATCTGATTGAATTAATGAAAAAAGCGGCCGAATCCCCAGAGGAGATTATTGTTGAAACCGATGATTTTTTGGGTTCTATGCTAGAGAAATTACAAAATCCTAGTCAACTAGAACCGATCGAAAATCCTCCCCAATTACAAGGAACGCTGCGGGAGTACCAAAAGCGTGGAGTTGCCTGGATTCAATACCTAGAACAATTGGGGTTAAATGGTTGTCTTGCTGACGATATGGGACTGGGAAAAACCCTACAGGTAATTGCTAGATTGATTGGGGAAAGAGAGGGAGACAATAATGTTTTACCAACTCTGCTAGTCGCACCCACTTCTGTGGTGGGAAATTGGGCAAAAGAAATTGAAAAATTTGCCCCCCATCTTCAGGTTTTAATTCATCATGGTAGTAAGCGCTATCAAGATGAGAGCGAATTTCAGACAGTAGCTAGTCAAAAGGATATCGTCATTACTTCTTTTACCCTAGTTCGCAAGGATTTGAAATTATTTAACTCGCAATCTTGGCAACGTTTGGTAATTGATGAAGCACAAAATATCAAAAATCCTAAAGCAGCACAAACTAAAGCAATCTTGAGTTTATCTGCACAACATCGTCTCGCATTAACGGGAACTCCTGTGGAAAATAGACTGCTTGATTTATGGTCAATTTTTAACTTCCTTAATCCCGGTTATTTAGGTAAAGAAACTCAATTTCGTAAAGCGTTTGAAGTGCCAATCCAAAAACAAAATGATCGTCTCCAGTCCACGGTTCTCAAAAAATTAGTGGAACCTTTTATTCTGCGTCGGGTAAAAACCGATAAGCAGATAATTAAAGATTTGCCTGACAAAGTGGAAAACAAACAGTATTGTAATTTAACTAAAGAACAAGCTTCTCTCTATGAAGTTGTCATCAAAGAAGTGGAAAAACAATTAGAAGAAGCGGAGGGAATAAAACGCAAAGGATTAATTTTATCTACCCTGATGCGCTTGAAACAAATTTGTAATCACCCGCGTCAATTTTTACAGGATAACAGCGCTTTTACTCCTGAGCGATCGCATAAGTTAGAGCGTTTGGGAGAAATGCTAGAAGAAGTAATTTTAGAGGGAGATAGTCTGCTAATTTTCACTCAATTTACTGAAATCGGTGACTCCTTACAAAAGTACCTCAAACAAACTTTTCGCTATAATACCTATTATCTTCACGGGGGGACTTCTCAACCAAAACGAGAACAAATGATCGAAGAATTTCAACATCCCGAAACAGAACCTTCCGTATTTATTTTATCCTTAAAAGCTGGGGGGGTGGGGATTACTTTAACCAAAGCAAATCATGTTTTTCATTTTGATCGTTGGTGGAATCCTGCGGTAGAAAATCAAGCAACCGATCGCGCTTTTAGAATTGGTCAACAAAAAAATGTTTTCGTGCATAAATTTGTCACTTTGGGAACCTTAGAGGAAAGAATTGATGAAATGATCGAGGAAAAGAAAAAGGTAGCTAATGCTATTGTTAGTAATGATGAATCCTGGTTAACGGAATTAGATAACGAAAGTTTTCGTCAGTTAATCGCATTGAATAAACAGACAATTATTTAATCGAGGTAAACCCATGAATAAATTTAGTAAAACTTGGTGGGGACAACGCTTTATAGAAGCATTAGAGGAATTTACTGACTCAGCGCGCTTGAGTCGAGGACGTTCCTACGCAAAAAATGATAAAGTCAAGAATTATAAAATTGATGGTAATTTAATTACTGCTCAGGTGCGAGGTTCCATTAATCCCTACTTTGGAGTTTACAAAGAACCTTTGTATAGGGTGAGTATCGAGATTAAACCAATTACTAAAGCAGAGTGGTCACAAGCTTTATATAATCTTGGTTCAAGAGCGAGTATGATCTCTAAACTGCTGCTCAAAGAAGTTCCTGATAATATTGATGAAGCATTTAGCGATCTGAATCTACACTTATTACCCCACAGTCAAAAGGATTTTATCACTAATTGTTCCTGTCCCGATTGGGAAAATCCCTGTAAACATATTGCTGGAGTTTATTACCTCGTTGCTTCCCAATTAGATCAGGATCCTTTCCTCTTATTTGAATTACGAGGTATCTCTCGTCAAAAATTACTGCAAGAGTTAGCAAAAACTCCCCTCGGTAAGCTGCTTTCCTCCTCCATCCAAGAGGAACAAATTCCTCTTAACCCGGTTAATTCCTATCACACTAAACCCGAAACTATACCAGCAGTAGAAACAATTGATCTCAAAGAATTTTGGCACTCTCATCACCGTTTACCCGAAAATACTCAGTTAGTTAAAGCGGCAACTATTCCCGCAATTGTCATTAAAAAAGCTGGTGATTATCCTGCATTTTGGGATAAGGATACTTCCTTTATCGAGGTAATGGAAGAAATGTATCAACGGGTACGCAATAAAAACGCTGGTATGTTATAATTAGTTAGGTGTTAAAAATTGTCAGACACCCCTCTTGGTTAAGAGGAAATTAAGGGTGGATTAAAAGTTTGAAAAAACATCCTATTTTTTAAGACAAGCAGAATCTATGAACCAAGAATCTCTCAGCTTTGTCCCTGGGAATGTCAAGTTAGCCGATCGCTTTTTAGTTTGTGGATTGGGTAGTCTTGGACAACACTGCGTCAAGTCTTTAAAAGAGTTTGGGGTTAGCGTTGTCGGTATCGAACTAATACAGCCTCCCAGTTGGGAAATTAATGATTTTCCCGATTTATTAGAGGAAATAATTATCGGTGATTGTCGTCAAAAAAACATTTTAGCAAGAGCGGGAATCGAGCGCTGTCGGGCTGCTTTAATTGTCACCAGTGATGAGCGAATTAATGCCACTACTGCCCTAATTATTCGGCAATTAAATCCCCTTACCCGCTTAGTGGTGCGTTCTTCTAAAGATAATCTCAATGAGCTACTCAAGGAACGTTTAGGCAATTTTATCGCCTATGAACCCACCCAACTACCCGCCAATGCCTTTGCTTTAGCCACATTAGGCACGGAAACCCTCGGTTTTTTGCATCTCGACGGTCAGAAATTGCGGATTATCCAGAGACAAATTAGCCCCGAAGATGGTTTACTCGATCGCTTTTTAGGTGATTTAAATACCCCCACCCGTCGTCTGTTAGCACACACAGCCCCCGATGAACCTTTAACGGCCGGATTTTATCAATGGTCCCCCACCACCACTATCAGAGCCGGTGATACCATTACCACCATCGAAACTACCTATCAAAATATCGATGCTGTCCGCCAAAAAACTTCAAATTCTCGCCAGAAGTTGCGGTATTTTTGGCAAAAATTGCTCAAAGAAATCCAACAATTCTGGCAATTGAGTTTTCAGCAGCAAATTCACCGGGTGGCTTTCCTGTCAGTATTTATCATTATCCTGCTGGTAATGATCGGGACTTTTCTTTTCCATCTCTACGCCCCGAGAGCTTACTTTATTTCCTCTCTTTCAGGAACAGCGATTCTTTTATTAGGTGGTTACGGCGATGTTTTCGGTGCCTCTAACCCCGAAGATTTAAATGCAGTCCCCTGGTGGATGCAGCTATTTAGTCTCTTTTTAACCTTAGCTGGAACCGCTTTTATCGGGGTTCTCTACGCCATTTTGACAGAAACTTTATTATCATCAAGATTTCAATTTATCCCTAACCGTCCCCCAGTTCCCCAACAGGATCATATCGTTATTGTTGGCTTAGGTCGAGTCGGCAAAGAAGTGGCTAATTTATTACTAGAAATGAAACAGGCGATTGTCGGGGTCAGCTTAAATAGGGATTTTGATGCGACTATGCTGCCAAAAATGCCCCTGATGACGGGAAATATCGAAGAATCTTTAAAAAATGTCAATTTAGATAGGGCCAAAAGTATAGCGATCGTTACCGATGACGAAATCCTCAATTTAGAAGTGGCTCTAACCACCCGCAAACTCAACCCCCAAAGCTACTTAGTCATCCGCACCACCGACGACACCCTTAGTCAACAATTAAGTCAAATTCTGCCCCAATCTCACATTTTAGGAACCAACACCGTGGCGGCAGAAGCCTTTACGGGGGCCGCTTTCGGAGAAAATATCATCTATCTGTTCCGTTGGGCGCAAAAAACGATTCTGGTGACCGAATACGAGATCGAAGCTGGGGATACTCTCAATGGTAGCTCGATCGGCGATATTGCCTACGGTTATCGAGTCGTGCCGATCCTACACCAACGAGAACGGGAAACCCCGAAATTAATGCCCGAAGATTATCTCAACTTACGCATTGGCGATCGCATTGTGGTGCTGGCCACCATCAACGGACTGCGACGGGTGGAACAGGGTCGTCGAACTCCCAAAACTTGGCGCGTGCGGGTGGAAAAAGCCTTTAATCGCAATATTGCCGCAGAAGCACCCACCGTAATCAGTCGTTTTTCTAATTGTCCCCTGAAAACCGCCAGCGATCTCATGGAAAATTTGCCAGCGACTCTGGGCGCTCCCCTCTACGAACAGCAGGCAATTCGATTAGTTTCCGAGTTGAAAAAAATTCAAGTTCAAGCATTGGCCATTCCGATTAACCCGAAATCGGGGTAAATGGGAGTTAAGTAAGTAGTTATAATTAAATTAAAGATAGATTTTGCCTCTGCCCCCCTTATTAAGGGGGGTGCCGATAGGCGGGGGGATCCCCCCTGCCCCCCTAGGGTTGATTCATTTAAATTAAGTACAGCTGATTTTGAGTCAATAAATTTGACCGAAGATTCTCAAGTTTATCTTTCTCTAACCAAAAGAGTTAGTCACAATAACTAATCTTTAATCCTCTGCCAATATTTATTATGAATAAATTGATAAAGCTTGTTCCCAAGCCACTAA
>NZ_JADBTZ010000410.1:0-3342 GCF_020245885.1 Microcystis sp. M165S2
TCAAAGCAACAACCTGTAAGCACTGGGAATAAGCATCTGTCAACCAATCATATTCTTTTTTGAGACTAGGCAATAGTCCCTGAATATAGTTTCGTGTCAGTCCTTTTCCTGTGGTTTTATAGGTTTCTTGGCATAAATTCAGGGAATAATTCCAAAACCAACGACAACAACCGAAGCTTTTTGCTAAGGCTATTTCTTGCTCGGTATTAGGCTTAAGTCTGAATTTGTACGCTTTGTACATAAAAGTTATCAAGAAACTAAAACTATGATAACATAGTTTTTGAGGAATTGTCTATATACAAAGTCAGCATTCATGAGGGGAGCCCTGGGGGGAATTACTTCGGCCCTTTAAAAGCCCCGTCCCATCGCACTAAGCGCGAGGGATAAATGCTGACACTAAGTTAAAAGTGAAAAGTGGCGGCGAGAAACGGTCCGTTAAAGTTTTCCGTAAAACCGAACGCGTTATCGCCACTACCGTTTTTATACTCGATCCCGTAGAAACGATAGGCGAATTGCAGGGAAATTTGGCGATTCACCCACCAATCGACTCCAAAGAGGAGGTTCCAGCTTAGATCTGTATCGCCGGCCAGCCCGAAACCGGAAGCGTCTCCCCGAATCCATAAAGTGATCGGATCGGACACCTGTACCCCAAATTTACCGCCGAGGAGCGGTTCAAACCAAGTTCTCCCCTGACTGAAGGTTTGTTGGAAAGTTTGGCTGAAGTTGACGAGGGGACTGGATAGTTGTACGGTAAGCGTTTGCTCGATATCGATACTGATACTATTGAGACGAAGGCCCGCATAGGGCTGGAACCAAATTAAGGGAAAAGAGCGATTAGAGGGTTTTTCGGGCAGTTCGTGGCTGAGCGGAGCGCCGATGTGGTAACTGACGGCGAAATCGTAGATGCCCTGATCGAATTGTAGGTTTGTTTCCGAATCCGCTTCGAGTTGCTGTAATTGGCGATTGTCGGCGAATTCTTGTACCTGTTGCATTGTTTGTTCTAGTTGTTCGAGCGATTCTCGGGCGTTCTGAATTTCTTGTTCGAGTCGTTGCAGGGGTTCGCTATCTTTTAACCCCCGTAACTCTTGGAGTTTCGCTTGCAGTTGTTGCAGGGGTTCGCTATCTTTTAACTGCTGTAGCTCCTGAACTTTTGCTTGCAATTGTTGGAGGATTTCGCTATCTTTAGTCTGCCGCAACTCCTCAATCTTCCCTTGTAGTTGTTGTAGGGGTTCGCTATCTTTTAGCTCCCGTAACTCTTGAATCTTCGCTTGCAGTTGTTGCAGGGGTTCGCTATCTTTTAACCCCCGCAATTCTTGAATTTTTTCCTGCCCTCTAGCCAGTGCTTCCTGTATTTGCGAGAGCTTTTCTTGAAAATCCTTTAAATTTCCTAGTCGATCGCTAAAGGCAGGATCGCGGGGTAATTCTGCTATTTTCTTCTCTAAATCCCGGAGATCTCGAATATCGATATTATCCCGAATCTCACCTATATCCACGTCGGGGAGAGTCTGAATTTTTACGACCATTTCTTGTAAAGTATTTTGGCGTTCGGCCAATTGTCCTTGAAGGCTGTCAAGAGCCTGTTTAAATTCGTTTAAGCGCTCGGCTTTTCGCTCGACCTCTTGCTGCACCTCCTGTCGAATTTCTGCGAGGGTCGTCTTCAGTTCCTGCGCCTGCTCGATTTTCGGAACGATCTCTTGCTGAAAACGTTGCCGAGCGTTATTGATCGCCGTTTCCAGTTCCTGTAACTGTTCCTCCCGAAGGGCGACTTCCTGCCGTATCTGATTGCGCACTTCTTCGGCCGCCGCTGGTAATTGGCTTAATTGTTCGGTTTTTAGGGCGATATCCTGTCGTAACGCTCGAATTTTGTCTCCTGCCTCTTGAAAGCTCCCCTCTTCTTTTAATCCTTGTATCCGATCGACCGACTGGGAAATGCCTTCGAGTCCATTGATCGCTTTTTGAATTCTCTGGCTGGCATCCCGACTCAGCAACCAATTCAAGGAGTCGATAAAATTCGGCTGTCGAACCGTTGTCTTCTGCCGGTCGATCACGTTTCTCAAGCTGGCGTAATAACCGTCGAAAATCAAACCGAAACGACCGTTCCAGGCTTCCACGCGCGCGCTACCCGTCACCCGGAGCGATTGTAACACTTCCCCGAGATCGAGATGATAGCTGACGGTACGTCCCCGGGCCGTTGCGGTTCCGTAGGTACTGATCGGAATGGTCGCGTAGGGCTGAAATTTAATCTGCCAACCTCGATCCTCTTGCCCCTGGGGAGCGGGATTTTCCGGTGCGATCGGGGTCGCAGCCGGGGTGGGTTCTGTGAGGGGAGAGGCTGGCAAAACGGGCGCTCCTACTCCCGCCAGATCCTTGGCACAGGCACTGTCGGGTAATTCCTCGGTTCGGGTTTCCCCCTCGAATACCAAGGGGGCGACCCTATTGGTCAAGGGGGTAAAACCCTCGCAGAAGGAAGGGGCAACGGTCACGGGAGCGATCGCTTTCCCCTCATCTATCGCTTCGGCAAGAACACTGGGGACGGGAAACGATAAACCGAACAAAGTCCAGATCAGCAGGCGGCATGGCGAGAATCCCATAATTTTTCACTCCTCACTATTAAAAAAACGATCTAGCGGTAGCAGCCGACAACGGTTACCGTGTAGGTCTTGCCGAAATGGTTGACACCACCGATAAAAAGATTGACTTGATAGGGTTCATCGTTGGGTTCCGGTGTGGCGGTAATAGTCAGGGGTTTACCCGGGTCGATCCGTACATCTTGTTGGTTAAAAAACTGTCCCGTGGTTTGATCGCTGTACTTGAGGTACATCTGGATATCGAAGGAACCACCCTCATCCGAGGATATAGTGGCCACGAATTTTTGCCAGTTGCGATCGCTCGGAACCGCCCAATCGGTATTCCAGTTATTGCGAGTGATATCGACACCGAACACACTGGGAACGGTCGGTTGAGAAACGGTCTTGGTTACTTGGTTTCCTTGACCACCGATCAAAGGTATCGGGACGCAGGTTTCTGAGGCACTAAGGGGCCAATTTAAGGCAAGGGCAAGCGATAAAGTGCCGAGCCAAGTAGGACGAAAAAGCATGAGCAAAACCTCGATAAATTAATCTGGGAGATTTTGATTCTAGATTATTGAGTATCTCTGAATATACTATCTAGGATCTGCTAAAAAAGTTTTTCGGTGGGGCTAGGGTGTGGGGTGTGGGGTGTGGGGTGTAGGGTTTTACCGATTTTCAGGTGGTCAACTACCTAATTTTCAGGGAAAAAGTCCCGGAATTTTCCCCCTGATCACTCCCAGTCCGGTACTTTTTGATTGACAAAAAGTCTAAA
>NZ_JADBTZ010000411.1:0-4949 GCF_020245885.1 Microcystis sp. M165S2
AGTAAAAACATTTTGGCCGCAGGACTTGCGGTGTCAGTCTGTAGAGCGACCATAAGACCAGAACAGAGTAAATCTGTTAAGGCAGGTGCGGAACCCCGCAAGGGAAAGAAGCAGAAACCCAAATCGTGAGGTTTGGGAATCGCCGTCCGTTTTACGGCGGCGAGGATGTCAAGAGGGTATTAAAGGTTATGCTGAAAAGTTAGGGGGTTTTTTCGTCCTAGTCTAACGTGGTATTCCCTAGATTTTCCCTATGTCTTTACATTCTCTTGACAAAATTTTGGCGGTTATTACTCAACAGGCGGGTTGGGAAGAATATCGCCACTATGATCAAGTGCTGCAATTGTGGCCAAAAATTATTAATCCCCGTCTGCTTGAGCAAACCCGGCCTTTTTCCCTGAGTCGCGGGGTTTTATCGGTGGCTACCAGTAGCGCCGCTTTAGCACAGGAATTGTCTTTACAACGCTATAGCTTATTAAAACGGCTTAATAGTCAGTTAGAGACTCCCTTGAGCGATATCCGCTTTTCTGCTGCCCGTTGGCAGCAGGATAGTCAGTTAATTCCGCTAGAAGCGATCGCGCCTAATTCCCTCAGAGATCATCCTAGCTATGTCACCCCGGAAAAACCGCCAGAAAATCCCCAGCAACCGGACATTTTAGAGACTTGGAGCCAGAAAATACGTCATAGAACCCGATCCTGGCCAATTTGCCCTCGTTGTCAGTCTCCCACTCCCTCCGGAGAGCTTGAGCGTTGGCAATGTTGTGCTTTTTGTTTTGCCCAGTCGGGCGGGGTAAAAGATTCAATTTTTTTATAGTATTGTGGAAAGAGTGGTTTTGAGTCAGGAATCAATTGGCCGATCTTTTCTGTCTTAATTGAACCTGTATTCATCAATTCTATCGAGCTAAGGCTTGATCCCCGTTCTGTTATTGCTGATACTAGACCCAATAACCTCGGCCACAACTGAGTTGAAATCTTCAGTTTTGAGACAGTGCTGCTTTTTGCAAAGTAACTATTAAAAGATTCTAAAAATAAAATTTTTTTTGGGGATCACTAAAAACTATATGGCATATCAGTTCTAGCTGTGGTAGTCAGGAAAATACCCTTGGCAGAGAGTAGGACAATATTACACAGAGCGAAAAGAGAGTCATCCCTTGAGTTCCTTATAATCATCTTCCTTTTAAAGCCAAACCATGCAAGCCGCAAACTTTCTTACCTCTTCCTGTCGATACTGCCGATACTATCAAACCCAAGGTCGGCGCGGTGGCACTTGTCAACAACTAGATGTTCCCGTCGAAGCTCATTGGAAAGCCTGCGCTCTAGCGATGCCTCCTTTTAGCACTGAATGGCAACAACTCAATCGGGTGGTTAGTTTAGAACAGTCTCTAGAATTAACCTGTGCAGTGTCGCCAACTCCCGTGGTGGTTTCCCCTCGTCGTCATGCTCCCCGACAACCGATCGCGGTTTAGAAGATCTGGGGCCTAAACAGGAGCAAAAAATTGGCGTTGCCCATTCAAAATATGAATTCACCCTCCCACATCTTTTAGGGTGCTATTTTTGAGATAATAGATAGGTTGATTGCCAAGATAAAGCTGGAAAAGGCGAGAGGCAGTCGGCAGGAGTCAGGAGATTATTTTTATTTATTCTCCCCACTTCCCACACCCCACTTCCCGATAATTAATGTCTCCAGAATGCCCCCGATGACTTCTAATCATCCCCTGAAAATTGGTATAGTTGGGACGGGGTTCGCCGCTCAACGTCGCGCTGAAAGCTTGCAAGCAGATGATCGCGCTAGGCTTCTGTATGTTAGCGGTAATAGTGCCGAATCGATCGCTAATTTCTCGCAAAAATACCAAATTTCTGCCCTAGATTCGGCAGTAAGCCTGGCCAGCCATCCCGATCTCGATCTGATTGTCGTTGCCAATGTTAATCAGGCCCATGCCTCGATCGCCCGTACTGCCTTAAAATCCGGTAAGCACGTTATCGTCGAGTATCCCCTAGCTTTCCACCCGGCAGCGGCAGCAGAATTAATCACCCTAGCCGAAACCGAGAACAAATTACTGCACGTCGAACATATTGAACTTTTGGGGGGACTGCATCAAACCCAACAGCAGTATTTAGCCACCCTCGGCAATATCCACCTAGCCCGTTATACCACGATCGCCCCTGGCAGACCAGCACCCCAGCGCTGGACATTTCATCGGGATTTATTCGGTTTTCCTTTGATTGCTGCCCTTTCTCGTATCCATCGCTTGACTAATTTATTTGGGGAAGTGGAGTCCGTATCCTGTCATTGTCGTTATTGGAATGCCCCGGAATCCGATTATTTTCTGGCCTGTTTGTGTGAGGCGCAGTTATTATTTAAAAATGGCTTAATTGCCGAAGTTACCTACGGCAAAGGGGAAGTTTTTTGGCAGAATGAGCGAACTTTCACTATTCATGGCGAGGGGGGTAGCTTAATTTTTGAAGGGGAAACAGGGCAGTTAATTAATAGTGAAGGTAGCCAAGCTTTAGAAGCGGAAACCCGTCGCGGTCTTTTTGCCAAAGATACCGCCATGGTACTAGATTATCTGTTCGATCGGGTTCCTCTCTATGTTACTCCCCAAGCCAGTCTTTATGCCCTAGAAGTGGCCTATGCTGCCTATCAATCTTCCTTGTCGGGAAAAACAGTTTTTCTCTCGGCCAATTAAACCGACTTAGACTTTTTGAATTAACTTTCTGCCTAGTAAACCCTGGGGACGAACTAACAACATAATAAAGAGAATAGCAAAAGCGATCGCCTCTCGATAACCGGAATATTCTGCGGGAACAAAAGCTTCGGCAATACCCAATAATAAACCACCGATTACCGCTCCGGGGATACTTCCCAATCCCCCTAAAACAATCACTCCTAAACCTTTTAATCCGAAAGCAATGCCGAAATAGGGACCAGCGATACTAACACTAGAACCGACTAAAGTTCCTGCTAAACCTGCCAAGGCACCACTAATAAAAAAGGTAATCACGATAAATTTTTCGGGATTGATCCCCAACAAACTGGCAGTGGTGACATCTTCAGCTACCGCTTGTAAAGCTTTGCCCATTTTGGTAAAATTAACCCAATAAGTCAGTAAAGCTACCATAACTGCTGAAACCAGAAAAATAATCATCTGAATTGTGCGAATTGCCACGGGGCGATCGGCTGTACCAAAATTAATTGCGAGGGGAAGATTGCCATAAATCCCATCGGGAAAAGTATAAATTTCTGCCCCGAATAAGTATTGAATGACATTGACAATCACCAAGGCTGCCCCTAGGCTAGAAACCAGAGTTAAGAGAGAATCGGAACCCCGTACCCGGAGGGGTTTAAAGGCCAATCTTTCCAGAAGAACCGAGGTGAAACCTGAAAGGATACAGCCTAGCAAAAGTGCCAAAAAAAAGGGTAAGGAAAAGGGTAATTTGGCATTAGCTAATAAACCATTAAAACCGAAAACTCCCCCCGCTAGAGCGTAGGTAAAATAGGCACCGAGGGTAAAAATTGCGCCATGGGCAAAATTGATAATCCCTAAAATGGAAAAAATCAAAGTGTAACCGAGGGCAAAAATAGCATAGACACTACCGATCGATAAACCGTTTAAAACCTGTTGAAAAATCGTTACTAGATCCATTGTCAGGGTTAGCTAGGGTGACTTTTGATTATAACTGACGGTCGCCACCACATCTGGTAAAGGACGCTGCAGTTTATATAACCAGAATAAACCGAAAATACCGATAGCGATCGCCGCTAAACTAATTATTTGCGCCATTTTCAAAAGCCCAAACATTAAACTATCGGTGCGTAGCCCCTCGATCCAGAATCTACCTAGACTGTAGGCGATAAAATAGACTAGGGTAAGGGTGCCAATTTTTAATTTACTAGGGTGTTTTAAACCCCAGAAAAATAGATAGATGAGTAGGGCAAAAACTCCCAGATTCCAGAGAGATTCGTAGAGAAAAGTGGGGTGAAAATAATCGACGGTGATATATTCTAAAGGACGACTAGCCGGAGGAATAAACAACTTCCAAGGTAAATTAGTCGGACTGCCAAAAGCTTCCGAATTAAAAAAGTTACCCCAACGTCCGATCGCTTGACCGAGAATAACTGAAGGTGCCACCAGATCGAGTAATTGCCAAAGAGAAACCCGATTAACGCGGGCAAAGATTAGGGCTGCCAGCAAACCCCCGATAATTGCCCCGTGAATAGCGATACCTCCCTTCCAAATGGCGATAATATCAGCAGGATTTTGCGCGTATTCTTGCCACTGAAAGAGAACATAGTACAGACGGGCTGCAGGTATAGCCCCCACTACTAACCAAATGGCCAAATCAGCGATTAAATCCGGATCGATCGCTCTTTTTTGGGCGAGGTACTGGGAGAGGGTGACACCCAATAATACCGCCATAGCGATGAGAAATCCATACCAGCGCACCGAAATTGGTCCGATCTCCCAGAGGACGGGGCCGGGAGACTGAAAGACAAAACCTAAGAGCATAAAATTATTAAGAATAAAAAATTTTATCTTTCCTATAGTATCTTATGCTATGATGAAATACGGTGACATATTTGCGGATGTGGCGGAATTGGTAGACGCGCTAGATTTAGGTTCTAGTGTCTTTGATGTGTGGGTTCGAGTCCCTCCATCCGCATTAACCCTGGGGTCGATGAAGTGTAACCTAATTTGGTATTGACGACCGACGAGCCAAAAGGAAAACTTGTTAATTTCCATTTTTGAGACTCCGATTCGGGAAATTGGTATTGTAAAGTTTCAATACAAATATAGTCAGATATAGTCAGGCATGGTAATATATAGACATGAAACTATCAGACTATGCAAAAAAAGCAGGAATAAGTTATCGAACGGCTTGGAGATGGTGGAAACAAGGGAATTTAACAGGTTATCAATTGCCTTCTGGTACAATTATCATAACGGATGACA
>NZ_JADBTZ010000412.1:0-29073 GCF_020245885.1 Microcystis sp. M165S2
CAGGTGGTCAACTACCTAATTTTCAGGGAAAAAGTACCTGAATTTTCCCCCTGATCACTCCCATGCCTGGTACTTTTTGATTGACAAAAAGTCTAAAAGTCTTACCCAACAAGGTTTTTAGATTTATTCAGCAGACCCTAATTAGGGTTTGCGGCAAAAAGTTTTTCCTGGGGGTAGGGTGTAGGGTGTAGGGTTTTACCCATTTTCATGCAACAGGCAAAAGGGGGAATAAATAATCAGTTTTTAATAACAGGATTTAGTATGACTACGGCGTTTCTCCTAAAGATGAAGCGTAACCTAGATCAGTGTCAGCTTTTTTCTCCCTTCTCCCCTCTCCCTGCTCCCCAACTCCCACTCTGCAATAACTACTGGCAGCCAGAAATACGTTGGGTTCCTATCATACTTTGTGCTTTTTGTCAAAAAAACTTTTTCTTTGCAATAAAACTACACAAAAAAAAGATCATCGTTGCCAGTGAAATTGACTAATTTACCCGTCTTAATTAGGATCACCTTCTAGGTGTGGCAAGGGTTTCAACCATTGCTGCCTAAAAAAGCACAGAATAGCGCACTATGAAATTCTATCAAATCGCTGTAACCATTGTAACATCGTTGTTAAATAAAAATCTTTCTCAATTAATTTTTAAGAATTTATAAATATTGCGGAATGTTAATTTAAATATTCTCAAGTTTTTGGAGTCAATAGATAATTTTTGCTTATCTTTGGCGAACATTGGGTTAGGAGTCAGTATTCTCCGAGTCAGCTTTTTTCTCCCTTCTCCCTTCTCCCTTCTCCCTTCTCCCTTCTCCCTTCTCACCTCTCCCTGCTCCAGAAAAATATTAAGTTTTGTTAAGAAGTTAGTGACAAAAGACCAGCTTTAATCTCTATTATCGTAGTAAGTGGCTTTTGACCCAAATCAAGCCGGTCAAGATAAATAGTAACTTTTGCCCATCATCAAACAACGATTGTCAGTCTAACTAAAACAGTCGCTGTGGCGATGCCCTCGTGATCAATTCCTATGTCAACCCTGGTTATTGTCGAATCCCCCACCAAAGCTCGGACGATCAGTAATTATCTGCCTAGCGGCTATCGAGTCCAAGCCTCCATGGGCCACATCCGCGATCTGCCCGCCTCCGCCGAAGAAATTCCCCCCGCCCACAAAGACAAATCCTGGGCCAATTTAGGCGTGGATGTGGAGAACGATTTCGATCCCCTCTACGTCGTCCCCAAAACTAAAAGTAAAGTCGTCAAAGAATTAAAAGAAGCCCTCAAAGGAGCCAGCGAATTGATCCTCGCCACCGACGAAGATCGGGAAGGCGAAAGCATCAGTTGGCATCTCTTGCAGGTACTCAACCCGAAAGTTCCCACCAAAAGGATGGTATTTCACGAAATCACCAAAGAGGCAATCCAAGCCGCCCTAAAAAATTGTCGCTCCATCGACGAAAATTTAGTTCACGCCCAAGAAACCCGTCGCATACTCGATCGCCTCTACGGTTATACCCTCTCCCCCCTACTCTGGAAAAAAATCTCCAAAGGGTTATCCGCCGGCCGGGTGCAATCGGTAGCCGTGCGTCTGCTAGTGCAACGGGAACGGGAAAGACGAGCCTTTAAAACCGCCAATTATTGGGACTTAAAAGCCACCCTCGAAAAGGACAAAAATCAATTCGACTCGAAATTAGTGACCTTAAACGGTCAAAAAGTGGCAAATGGGAGCGATTTCGATGCCGACACCGGCAGACTGATACCCGGTCGCCAAGTAACACTTTTGGATCAAGCAACTGCCACCGCCTTAAAAGAACGCATCGAGGGCAAAGTCTGGCGAGTTAGCAACACAGAAGAAAAACCCACCCTTCGCAAACCTTCCCCCCCCTTCACCACCTCCACCCTACAGCAGGAAGCTAACCGGAAACTGGGCATATCAGCCCGGGACACCATGCGAATCGCCCAAAATCTCTACGAACAGGGCTACATCACCTATATGCGAACCGATTCGGTGCATCTTTCCGATCAGGCCATCACCGCCGCTCGCAATTGTGTAGAACAAATGTATGGTAAAAATTATCTCAGTCCCCAACCCCGGCAGTACACCACCAAAAGCAAAGGCGCACAGGAGGCCCACGAAGCCATCCGGCCCGCCGGTAGCAGCTTTCGCCTGCCCCGGGAAACTGGCCTGAGCGGACTAGAATTCGCCCTCTACGACCTAATCTGGAAACGTACCGTCGCCTCACAGATGGCCGATGCCCGTATTACCCAGATCGCCGTTAATATTCAGGTAGAAAATGCCGGATTTCGCTCCTCCGGTAAAAGAATCGACTTCCCCGGCTTTTTCCGCGCCTATGTGGAAGGTTCCGACGATCCCGAAGCCGCCATCGACGACCAAGAAATAATCTTACCCGCCCTCAGCGTCGGTGATACCCCCAATTGTCGGAAACTAGAAGCGATTAGCCACGATACCCAACCCCCCGCCCGTTATAGCGAAGCCTCACTGGTAAAAACCCTCGAAAGTGAAGGAATCGGGCGACCCAGCACCTACGCCACCATTCTCGGCACAATTATCGATCGCGGTTATGCCCAAATGCGGAATAAAACCTTGATTCCCACCTTCACCGCTTTTGCCGTGGTTAGTTTGTTAGAAAATCATTTCCCCGACCTGGTAGATCCCAAATTTACCTCGAAAATGGAGGAAACCCTCGACGATATCGCCACCGGTTCCGCTCAATGGTTGCCCTATCTCGATCGCTTCTATCGCGGCGAAAAAGGGCTAGAAAGCCAAGTCAAAGAGCGCGAGAGTCAAATTAACTCTAGCACCGCCAAATCGGTGATTTTAGAAGATTTACAGGCAACTATCAAGATCGGCAAATACGGTCCCTATCTGGAAGTCTCCCGAGGCGATGAAATCCTCACCGCTTCCATCCCGGCCGATTTAACCCCAGCGGATCTGAACCCGGAACAGGTAGAAACCCTGCTGCGACAGAAAACCGAGGGTCCCGATAAAATCGGTCTTCATCCCGAGACCGGAGAGCCGATTTATCTGCTGGTGGGTAGTTACGGACCCTACGTCCAGTTAGGAGATGTCAGCGATGACAACCCCAAACCGAAACGCGCCTCCCTACCCAAAGGAGTCAAACCAGAGGATGTCACCCTCCCACAAGCGGTGGGTTTATTGGCACTGCCGCGACTACTGGGAACCCATCCCCTCACCGGAGGCAAAATTAAAGCCAGTTTAGGTCGTTTTGGCCCCTATATAGTTCAGGAACAGGGTAAGGAAAAAGAATATCGTTCCCTGAAAGCCGGGGATGATATCTTAACTATAACCCTCGATCGAGCTTTGGCTTTATTAGCTGAACCGAAAAAAACTCGCGGCGCTCGTGGTTCTACCAAACCAGCTTTAAAAGAATTGGGTAAACATCCCGACGATGGGGAATTGGTGGGATTGTACGAAGGTCCCTACGGAGTTTATATCAAGCACGGTAAAACTAACGCCAAGATGCCGGAGGGAGAAACGGCCGAAACCCTGACTCTAGAGCAAGCTTTAGCGGCACTAGCGGCCAAGACAACCACTGCCAAGAAAACCACTACCAAGAAAACTACTTCTAGCACCACTAAAAAAACTACTTCCCCAGGCAGTAAAACCAGCAAAAGTAAGACGGTTTAGCGATTAGTGGTGGGGCGATTTTCTCCATGGTTAATTCCTCACCTGATGCGAGGACAAATCTGGCTGGCTTTTTTGTCTTTTGCACCACTTTGAGCGGGCTGCTCAAATACCCCAAATTCCCTACTGTAAAGCAATCGCCATCGCTTCTTGGGGAATTTGCCGGTAAATTGGTTTTAAAAATTGTTCTATGGCATCCGATTCGGGGGCAGCGAGGGGAAAATTGCCTAAAATGTCGAGAATGGTTTGATTTTCATTCCCCGGCGTGATGACAACGAGGGAGGGGTCTAGTTCTTCATCGTACTGCCAAAAGCGATCGATAGGGCTGTCAGGGGCAGTTTTTTCGACTACTGCGGGGGTTTCACTGACTGCTAAAGGTTGATTATCAGAGGAATAGGAGCGTTTTTCCCGTAAAGCTTCCAGAATTTGGCTTTTGGTTCGGCCGCGCAGTTGCAAAAGCAGGAAGGGATCGACAATAAAACGATCACCCAATTGATAGTATACTGCTCCTATATGTTTGCAGGGGTTGGCTTGATCGGGACAGGTACAACGAGAGCGAATATCAGCTAGGGAAAAGGGAAATAAATTCACCCCACTATCGATAAAAACACGCTCGATATTATCGGGCATTTGTCCCGTGAGCAATTGAGCGGAATAAATGGCCTTTTTGGAGAGAAGCTTAATAATATAGTCCCATTCTTCATCACTAAAAGCGACTAGGGATAAATCCACTAGATAAGGTTCGGATTCACTGCCTTGTACTCTAGCAATAACTTGCGAGTCTTCAAAGTCAATACTTAAAACATTGCCCTCTCTGGCGTAAAGTCTAGCTCGTTCCAAGCGTTTTTTAAAGCGATAGGAATCGAGTAGTTCTAGCCATTTTTGTACCCACCAAGCTTGTTCTGTCATTTTTTATTTACCCTACAGCTGATCAGCTTCGTTACCAACAAAAACGCCAATTCAAAAAGGAAACACATCAGCCTTAAGAGTTGACAGAGAAAGGCTCATCAGGTATATTCTGATCTTTAACAACAACAAATCAGACCCAAAAACGAACCCCTCAACATCTTAACATAGAACAAAGAAACTTGCTCTACCAACTTGGCCAAGAGGTAAATTTATCTCAACAGCAAATAGCCGTCTTGCCCGGATGTGATCAAAGCAAGACCAGAGCGAGAATTAATACTAAATCCTGTTTAGAAAGTATCGGAGAGCAGGCAGCGGGAACGGAGTTAAGAGTTGAGAGTTGAGTGAGAAACTAGGAGTATATTTTTATGAGTGCTACTCCTTATCATTCTTGGGAGAGGGGATTAAACGAGCCGACTAATGGACTAAGCTAAGACGGATTTAAATCCCTTATTCTTAGATTAGCCGAATCTCCCCCCCCCCGGAAGTCGGAAAGTTGGGGGGAGTCTTGCCTCTTGCATAAGTCCCTCATCTCAACAAGCAATTTAAATTACGAAAAGCTTAACAATCGTCCTCGAAAATCTCTTGACTATCCTAGCCCGAATGAGATATGCTCTGATAGCTCAGACAGTGATGCAATTCAGACTTGAATTGGCGTATTATAGATGTCGAATTGGCTACGCCTAAAAGTATTTATTGAAGAAGCTTTCACAAGATGTACACAGAACCGAGGATTTCAGGCATGGGGACAGAACACAAAAATCCAAAATTAAATTGTCAGAAATTAGCAGAAGTATTTTTATCAAATCCCTTAATTGAAGATTGCTATTTTATGATACGGGAGGGTGAATTAGTCGCCTATATCGTTTGCTCTGGAGCTTTGAATTATGAACAATTGTCCTCCGATTTAGAGTCTCAGTTACCGGATAATCTTCTACCTAATATCTATGTGCAAATTTCCAGTTTACCCTTAACCGATAGAGGTGATGTCGATGAAGTTGCCTTAAAAAATATCGAAATTATCGACGATAACCAAGTTCAGGAAACAGAAGAAAAACTAAGCTCTTTGCCAGATATCGAGCAAGTTGCCGCCGTCATGACTTCTAAAAAAATCAAAATTTTACCCCTACATCTATCCGAATTATTGCCCTTAAAAATAGAGAAAAAAAATGATAATCAAAAATCTGAAACCTCGATTCATTTGGGGATTCACACTTCTAACACTCAAGCTGGAATCAGTCACGGACAGCTTTTAGAAGAATCTGAACTTCAGCCGAAAACCTTGGCAGAAATCCTCCAAAAAGCTGCTGAAAATTATTCAAATAAAGGGATTATTTATATTCAATCTAATGGATCAGAAGTTTTTCAATCCTATCAACAATTATGGGAAGACGCTCAACAAATACAAGCCGGATTACAAAAGCAGGGTTTACAAGCTCAAGATAAAGTGATTCTTCAGCTATCGGAAAACTATGATATTATTTCCGCATTTTGGGGGTGTATTTTAGGGGGATTTATTCCGGTTATTATTTCAGTGCCACCCAGCTATAAAGATTTTAATAATGAAATTCATAAAATATGTCAAGTTTGGCAGTTGTTAGATGACCCTATTATTATCACAAATCAATCCTGTCAGCAAGAGATAAAATATTTAGAGCAATGGTTGCCTAATCAAACCTTAAGCTTGAGTTTTATTGAAGAATTAAAAATTTATTCTCCCCATCAACCTCCTATTAGTCAACCGGATAATATCGCGTTCTTTAATCTAACATCAGGCAGTACAGGAATACCGAAATGTATTGCATTAACCCATAAAAATGTGATCTCTCGTGCGCGAGGAACAAACATCATTTGTGAACATCAAAACGACGATGTTATTCTTAATTGGCTTCCTTTTGATCATATTGGCAGTATTTCAGACTGGAATATTCGCTGTGTCGAGTTAGGATGCCAAATGGTTTATGTTCAAACTGAATATATATTAGGTCGTCCTTTGAATTGGTTAGATTTAATTGATCAATATCGAATTACCCATAGTTGGGCTCCTAATTTTGCCTATAATTTGATTAATGAAGCTTTAAAAAAAGAACCCGATCAAAATTGGAATTTAGATTGTGTCAAATTCTTTTTGGCAGCGGGTGAAGCTGTTTCTGGTCAAGCAGTTGGAGAATTTATTAACACCCTTCATCTTCAATATAATCTGAAAAAAACGGCGATGCGTCCTGCTTTCGGGATGGCAGAAATGGGGTCAGGAATTACCTATTATCAACCTACAGAACAACAGCCATTACTCTTTCATACGGTTGATAAATCCTCCTTGAATTCTTCCTTAAAACGAGTTCATCCTGAACATCCCAATGGTGCAACCTTTACGGATTTAGGATTACCCATTCCGGGGATATCCATTAGAATTGTTAATACTGATAATTCCCTATTACCAGAAGAAACCATTGGTCATTTACAAGTTAAAGGAGAACCGGTTTCACCGGGGTATTATAAAAACCCAGAAGCGAATCAAGACGCTTTCTTAAAAGATGGCTGGTTTAAGACAGGAGATTTAGCATTTATTAGTAACGGTCATTTAGTTATTACCGGAAGAAGTAAAGAAACCATTATTATTAATGGAGTGAATTATTATAGCCATGAAATTGAAACTGTGGTTGAAACCATTGACGAAGTAGAAGCTTCTTATACTGCTGCTTGTGGGGTTCATGATCCTAGTAATAGTACCGATAAATTAGCGTTATTTTTCAGTGCAGAAACCTTTGACCACCAGCATCTAGAAGAACTTCTGAAAAAGATTAGACGAAAAGTAATTAACACTTTTGGCGTTAATCCTGAATATTTAATCCCCTTAAATAAAACTGAAATTCCTAAAACTTCCATTGGTAAAATTCAGCGAACGCAATTAACAAAACGGTTTGCGAACGGAGAATTTAATTCTATTTTAAAAGAAATAGATCTTTTGTTAGAAAATGCTAATACCCTTCCTGATTGGTTTTATCGGAAAGTTTGGAAACCTCGCTCTCCAGTGAACTTAAAACCCGAACTTTCCAAGTATTGTAGTTTAATTTTTCTGGATTCCTTGGGTTTAGGAGCATCTTTAGCAGAAAAAATTCAAGGGCAAAACTTACCCTGTATCACGGTTTTAGCAGCAGAAGAATTTTCTCAAATTAGTCAAAATTGCTATACCCTCAGACCAGGGACAGCCAACCATTATCAACAGTTAATGGCATCTTTGTCCGAGCGAAAAATTATCCTTGGCAATATTATTCATCTGGGAACATATCAAGACTATCAAGGAGAAATTTTAACAATTGAACAGTTAGAAAAAGCACAAGAAAAAGGAACATATGATTTATTATTCCTAGTTCAATCTCTGGCTAAAATTCATGATTTGAACTCAAAAATTCAATTGCTATTTGTTTCTAGTTATAGTCAATTTGTCATAGAAACCGATGAAATTGCCTATGAAAAATCTCCAGTTTTAGGACTGATCAAAACCCTAGCTAAAGAACTTCCTTGGTTAAATACTCGTCATGTTGATTTACCCCTAGATAACCCTGAAATTAATGTCAGTTATCTGCTGCAAGAACTATCTGTTTTATCCAAGGAAAGAGAAATTGCCTATCGCAACGGGAAACGTTTAATTGCAGGTTTAGAAAAAGTCAATTTACTGCAACACAACCAACAGGAATTACCCTTTAAATTAGGGGGTATTTATCTGATTACTGGAGGACTAGGAGGGATTGGCAGACAAATTGCTCAGTATTTGCTCAAAAATTATCAAGCTCGTTTACTATTAATTGGAAAAACACCTTTACCAGAAAAACACCTCTGGAGTGAGTACCTCAAAACCGAAGATCAATTATCCTTAAAAATAAAAAATCTCCAAGCTTTAGAAACCCTTGGGGGACAAGTAATTTATCAAGCGGTAGATGTGGCTAATTTCACTGAAGTTAAACAGGCTGTAGAACAGGTGAAAAAACAATGGCAAGGAGAACTAGATGGGGTGATTCATCTGGCTGGAATTTACAAAGATTGTTTACTTCTGGAGGAAACTCAAGAAGGTTTAGCGACAATTATTCGCCCTAAAGTAATAGGAACTTGGGTTTTACATCAACTCCTCAAAGAATCTCAGGGAATTTTTATTAGTTTTTCCTCCTTAGCTAGTTTTTTTGGAGGAGCGGCTTTGGGTTCCTATGCGGCGGCTAATAGTTTCCTCGAATCTCTGAATAGCTATCAAAAATCTAAGAATTTGTTCCCCAGTTATTGTTATAGTTGGACAACTTGGCAAGAAACTGGGATTAGCCAGGGTTATCAGATGCAATATATAACCCGTTCTCAAGGGTATTATGATATGACGGTGCAGCAAGGTTTAGACTCATTTCTAACGAGTTTATATCACAATCAAGGACAATTACTGATTGGTTTAGATGGGAGTAATAGCAAGATTAACCGTTTTACCTCTTTGTCTGAAGGATGCCAAAAGTTAACCGCTTATTACACCCGTAAACCTACAGTTCAATCGCTCAATCTACCTAATTATGTGAGTCTAAAAGATAGATTTGGAACGTCCTATCAATGTCCCCTGGTTCAGCGACAATCTCTCCCTATCAAGGACAATGGAGACATTGATAAGTGGCAATTACTCAAGGAACTCCAAGGCAAAGAAAATAACGAATTGATAGCACCCAGAACGGAAACGGAACGTCAAGTTGCTAACATTTGGCAAAAGGTGTTAAATCTATCTCAAATTGGAATTCATGATAATTTCTTTGAACTAGGAGGACATTCTTTGCTGGCGAGTCAAGTAATCTCTCGTTTACGGGATGTTTTCTCGGTAGAATTGTCGTTGCACAGGTTGTTAGAATACCCAACCGTTGCCAGTTTAGCTCAAACGATTGAGGTGCTTAATGTAGCCCAAAATACCAAAAGTGCATCCAAAAGTGGTACAGTCATGACAACAGCCTCAGAAAATTATGAAGAAGGAGAATTATGAAAATAGCTTAACTAAAATTTAAGCTTTTCAGAACCCTTTTGGGAAAAAATGTAAAAAATTGTATCCATCACTAAAATTTATCATCCAGAATATGATATAAATAGCTTCGGTTTAAAATAGTCTTTTTATGGAGTATGTAAGCGGTTGCTCCCATGGCAACTGATTTTAACAATAACCACCGACTCCCCGCCATTGATAATTTTTGTTTGGTCTATAGTGTTTATTCTTTGAGGATACTTAAATTTATGAGAACCGTTGATTATATCTCTAACAGTAGCTAAAGCTAGAGCTACTGAACTCAGCCAAACATCACCCCCATTCCAGAAATACCAGAACATTAATTAGGAAAAGGATACTATTAATGAAAGTCGCAGAATTTTTATCTTACTTAAATAGTTTAGAAATCAAGCTTTGGCTTGAGGAAGAAAAGTTAAAATATCAAGCTCCCCAGGGAGCGATGACACCGGAAATCAAGCAAGAAATCGGCACAAGAAAACCAGAAATTCTTGCCTTTTTAAGAAGTGCAATAACTCCGTCTAAGACGTTTGAATCTGTTATATCTCCCGTTGCCAGAACTGAAGATTTACCCCTATCTTTTGCTCAACAGAGAATGTGGTTTATCTATCAGATGGATCAGCAAAATTCTGCTTATAATGAAGCTCTAACCATCCGTTTAACGGGACGCTTAAACATTGATATTTTAGAGCAAACGATTAATGCTATTATTCAACGCCATGAGAGCTTACGGACAACCTTTCCAATGGTTGAAGGAAAACCCATTCAAAAAATTGCTCCATTTCTGAAGATTAAATTATTAGTTGTTAATTTAAAAGATATACCCCAAGAGCAAATTGACAAACGGATTATTGAAGAACTACAAAAACCCTTTGATTTAACTCAAGCTCCCCTATTACGATGTACTCTTTTTGATTTGGGATATGAAAATTATATTTTAGTCAACGTTTTCCATCATATTATTATCGATGGTTGGTCAAAAGGCATTTTATTTAAAGAATTATCTGAATTTTATCAAGCATTTTTATCCAATTCAACCGTAGATTTACCCGAATTAACCATACAATATGCCGATTTTGCCGTATGGCAAAGACAATGGTTGCAAGGTGAAATCTTAGAAAACCAATTAAATTATTGGAAAAAACAATTAACGGCTGCTCCTCTTTTATTAGAACTTCCCACTGATAAACCCCGTCCAGCTAATCCCAATTTTCGAGGTCATAGTATCTCGTTTCAAATTAACTCAGAACTCACCGAAAAACTAAAACTTCTGAGTCAAAAGTCAGGGGCGACTTTATTTATGACCTTACTGGCTGCTTTAAACACTTTACTGTTTCGTTATAGTGGTCAGGATGATATTTTAATCGGAACACCCACGGCCAACCGAAATCGACAAGAAATTGAACCTTTGATTGGTTTTTTCGTCAATACTTTAGTGTTGCGTAATTCCCTAGAAGGAAATCCAGCTTTTTCAGGATTATTACAGCAAGCTCGCAATGTTGTTTTAGAAGCTTATGCTAATCAAGATGTACCCTTTGAGCAGGTGGTTGATGCGTTAGAAATCGAACGAAGTTTAAGTTATAATCCCTTATTTCAGGTCATGTTTGCGCTGCAAAATGCCCCCCTCAATTCTTTAGAATTACCCCATTTAAAAGCTCAATATCTAGCCGTTAAACACCAGAGAATTAAATTTGATCTCAGCTTAATTTTAGAGGAAATAGAGACGGAACAAGGCTCTTATTTAGAAGGTTTTTGGGAATATGATAGCCACCTATTTACTGTCGAAAGAATTACTCGCATGGTGGGTCATTTCCAAACCTTATTAAAGGGAATTGTAGCCAATCCTCAACAAACTGTCAGGGAATTACCCTTACTGACTGAATCGGAAAAACAGCAATTATTAGAAGACTGGAATCAAACTCAACAAGACTATCCTCAAAATCTATGTATTCATCAACTATTTGAAGCGTGGGTAGAACAAACACCAGATGCCATAGCACTAATTTTTAAAGGTGAACAGCTAACCTACCGAGAACTAAACAGCAAGGCGAACCAATTAGCAAACTATTTACAAACCTTGGGGGTAAAACCAGAAACACTGGTGGGCATCTGTATCGAACCTTCCCTTGAAATGATAGTAGGGATTTTAGGTATCCTGAAAGCAGCTGGCGCTTATGTTCCCATAAACCCTACTTATCCATCTGAGCGGATCGCTTATATGCTCGATGATTCGCAACTAGCAGTTCTATTGACTCAGGAAAAACTGGTCACCTCGTTACCACAGCATCAAGCACAAGTAATTTGCTTAGATTCCGATTGGAAAGAAATCTCTACCGAAAGTAAAAGTTCCCCTATCACTAGCCTAACACCAGAGAACTTAGCTTATGTCATTTACACTTCTGGCTCAACCGGAAAGCCGAAAGGAGTTCTCGTTGCTCATCGAGGATTGTGTAATCTATCCCAAGCACAAATCAAGCTATTTGACGTGCAGCCGGATAGTTGTGTCCTTCAGTTTGCATCCATTAGCTTTGATGCTTCTATTTGGGAAATTGTCATGGCTCTTTGTGCGGGGGCAAGGCTTTATCTGGGAACGCGGGAAGAACTACAACCGGGACAACCTTTACTGCAACTATTACAAGAGCAGGAGATTACCCATTTGACTCTTGTGCCATCAGCACTCACCGCTCTGTCCAGTGAGAACTTGCCAGCATTGCAGAATATCATTGTTGCAGGAGAACCCTGCCCTCCTTCTTTGGTTATTCAATGGGCTAGTGGACGGCGTTTTTTTAATGCTTACGGGCCAACGGAATCCACTGTCTGTGCTACAGTTGCACAGTGCTTTGAAGACATGGATGTGCTGCCCATTGGTCGTCCGATCGCAAACACCAAAATCTATATTCTTGATCGCTATCTCCAACCCGTTCCTATTGGTGTTCCTGGGGAATTACATCTTGCCAGCGTTGGATTAGCTAAAGGATATCTCAACCGTCCAGAGTTAACCGATTCTAAATTTATTGCTAATCCTTTTAGTCAAAAACTCAGTGATCGCCTTTATAAAACCGGTGATTTAGTTCGTTATGGAAACGATGGACAAATTGAATTTGTGGGTCGCATTGATGATCAAGTTAAGATTAGAGGTTTTAGAATTGAATTAGGGGAAATTGAAAGCGTTCTCAATCAACATCCCCAAGTTAAAGATGCTATTGTAATTGTCAAAGAAGATGAGTTAAAAACCAAGCGTTTATATGGTTATTTTATTCCTAAAACGGAAGCCTTAACGTTCCAAGAATTACGACAATTTATACAAGATAGACTGCCAGATTATATGATTCCAGCATTTTTAATTCCCTTGGAATCTTTTCCCCTGACTCCTAATGGAAAAGTAGATCGCCGCGCTTTACCTCTACCCAAAATTAACCCAAATGAATTAGAAAATTATGCAACTCCTAGTACAAAAAATGAACAAATTCTCGCTCAAATTTGGCAAGAGGTTTTAGGACTTAAAACTATTAGTATTAACGATAACTTTTTTGAATTGGGAGGAGATTCTATCTTAGCCATTCAAATCATTGCTAAAGCGAATCAAGAGGGATTAGAAATTACTCCTAAACAACTATTTGGCTATCAGACAATCGCTCAATTAGCCATCCTAGCGGAGACGACTGCTGCCACTGAAATTGACCAAGGATTAGTCACAGGTGAAGTTCCCTTAACTCCGATTCAACAGTGGTTTTTTGAACAAAACTGGCCCGAACGTCATCATTTTAATCAATCTATCTTGTTAGAAGTTCCCAATAATCTACAACCAGATTTATTGAAACAAACTATTTCTAAATTACTCTATCACCATGATGCTTTGCGGTTACGCTTCATTCAAAAAGGGGAACAATGGCAACAAAATCACAGCGACGATTGCAATAGTTTTGCCTTTGAATTGGTGGATTTATCTCATCTGTATTGCGATGAACAAGTAACCACCCTAGCTGAAATTTCAGAAGTTCAACAACGGACACTCAAGATAGATCAAGGCCCCTTAATGGCGGTGGTTTTCTTCAAATTGGGTGATAGTGGACGATTGTTAATTGTGATTCATCATTTAGCAGTAGATGGAGTTTCTTGGCGGATTATTCTGGAAGATTTAGCCACGATTTACCAACAATTAGAAAGCCAAGATTCTCAGGAACTTCCCCCCAAAACCAGTTCCTTTAAAACTTGGGCTGAAGAATTGCAAAACTATGCTCAAACCCCAGAATTTAACACGCAATTCAAGTATTGGCTAAACCGTGATTTACCCTCGGTTTTCCCCCTTCCTTTGGACTATCAAGGTGAAGCTAAGTCCAACATTGTTGCCCATGCAAAAACGGTTTCTTTCACCTTAACTGAAGAACAAACCCGCTTACTGTTACAGGAGGTTCCCCAAGCTTATAATACCCAGATTAATGATATTTTATTGACCGCTTTAGTCCAAGCTTTTAGCCATTGGACAGGGAGTGATAGGCTTTTGCTTGACATGGAAGGTCATGGAAGAGAGAATGTAATTGAGTCCGTGAATTTATCTCGAACTGTAGGTTGGTTTACCAGTATTTATCCCGTCTTTTTGACCTTAGAAAATCTTGATCATCCGGGGGAATGTCTCAAGTCCATTAAAGAGCAATTGCGACAAATTCCGAATCGGGGATTTGATTATGGAATTGGATATTATCTCAACTCGGATTTAACGATTCAATCCCAGTTAAAAAATTATCCAAAAGCTCAAGTTAGCTTTAATTATTTAGGGCAATTTACTGACTCTCAGATAAGCTCTCTAGGCGGAAAATTTGCTAAGGAATCGAGTGGTTCTATTCATAGTCCTTTAGGGCAACGTTCCCATTTAATTGATATTAATGGAATTGTTGTCGGGGGCAAACTAGAAATAGAATGGCAATATAGCGAAAAATTTCATCAAAAAACAACGATAGAAAATTTAGCTAATGCTTATCGAGATTCTTTAGAAAGCCTGATTAACCATTGTTTATCAGCAGAAGGAGGTTATACTCCATCAGATTTTCCCGATGCGGATCTTAATCAAGCAGAACTAGATGAACTGCTCTTGGAACTCGATTTTTAACCTCAACTTAATGTTTAACCCTCATACTTGATAATAACTATGTCACCGCCTAATCTTCCCAGTGAAATTGAAAATCGTAAAAGCGAACATCTACGAGTTTGTATCGAAGAAGATGTGGAATTTCAACAACTTACAAGCGGTTTAGAAAAATATCGTTTTACCCATTGTTGTCTTCCTGAACTTGACCGCAGCGATATTGAATTGGGGACAACCTTTTTGGGGAAATCTCTAAAAGCTCCAATTCTAATCTCTTCCATGACTGGAGGAACAGAATTAGCCCATTTAGTCAATACTCGATTGGCAATGGTCGCTCAACGCTATGGTTTAGCGATGGGAGTGGGTTCTCAACGCATTGCACTCGAACAACCGGAATTAGCGCCGACCTTTGCAGTCCGTTCTCTGGCGCCAGATATTCTCCTGTTAGCGAATTTAGGGGCTGTACAGTTAAATTACGGCTGCGGTTTAGAGGAATGCCTCAAATTGGTAGATTTATTAGAAGCGGATGCCTTAATTCTCCATCTCAATCCTTTACAAGAATGGGTACAATCGAAAGGGGACAAGAATTTTAAAGGATTAATCGATAAAATTGCGTTAATATGCTCAAAATTACCCGTTCCTGTCATCGCTAAAGAGGTCGGCAATGGCATCTCATCGATGATGGCACAGCGATTAATTGAGGCCGGAGTCGCTGCCATTGACGTAGCCGGAGCCGGGGGGACTTCTTGGGCAAAAGTGGAAAGTCAAAGGGCAAAAGACCCTAAACAGCGTCATCTCGGACAAGTTTTTGCCGATTGGGGTTTACCTACGGCTGAATGTATTACCGCCATTCGTACTCTGAATTCAACCATTCCCTTAATTGCTTCTGGTGGCTTAAAAAATGGCTTAGATCTTGCCAAATCCATCGCTTTAGGAGCCGATTTAGGAGGGTTGGCTCGACCGTTTCTCGTAGCAGCGATTGAATCAGAAGCCGCCGTTGATGAGTTAGTGAAATTTTTAATTGCTGAAATTGAAATTGTTTTGTTTTGCACCGGAAATCCTAATTTATCCGCCCTTAAAAATTCAGGAGCCTTAAAACCATGTTAAAGTTTTCAATGGAATTGTGTTATCCCCAGCCTGATGTCAAAACTTTAAGCGTTGGCACTTTGGGTCCAAAAGAAACCAGCAGCGAACAAACCTTAAATTATCTAATTTCTCAATGGAAATTACAACAGATTTCGGTTAATAGTCATTTATTTGATAGCTTTACAGAGTTAAAGGAATCTTTACTCCAATATCAGATAGATTTGGCGTTAGTACCCCATGCCTATGAAAGAATTAATGATTTCTATATGGAACCAAGTTTTAAACTAGGTTTTATCTTCACCTATCCCACACCCGTTTACGGATTAGCCAAGCGAAAAAATGAAGAAATCATTTTAGAAAATTGCACCCTAGTCACTCATCCCGCTCCTCTTCCTTTACTTCCTTATTTATTACCGTGTGACCTAAATCAAAACAAGATTAAAATCACATTGGTGAATTCTACCAGTGTTGCCGCTATTCACGTTAAACAGGGGTTGGCAGATTTAGCGATTACCAATGAAAATGCCCTCCGAGAATATGATTTAGAATTTATTTCACAATATGGTAAAATTGAGATGAGTTGGTCTTTATTCTACAAAAAGGAAAACACCATGATTCAAGGTATTTATTTACCTGTGCATACCTAAAAAAGCTACCTATCCGCTCAGAATAGTTGCCTTCATCACATAAAAATAATTGAGAGGTTAAATCTCAATTTCATTTTGAACCTGTACTCTAAAATCATGTCTGAATTTTTCCCAATTCCCAAGTATATTAAACTCAATCCTCATGTAGAATTAGAGGTTTTTCAATGCCAAGATACCATTTTTCAGTTATACGTTATAGCTCCCAATGCTAAACTTGAATCCCACCACCATCCTGAAAGTCAAATTGGCATGGTATTCTCAGGAAAACTGGAACTGTATATTAAAGATGTGATTAAACCCTTAAGACCTTTGCAAGATGTTTATATAGCTGATGGCAATATTCCTCATGGTGCTTTTAATCCCTTATCAGAACCGATGATTGGATTTGATCTTAAACGGATTACCTCTTCTTTACCTTCCCAAGACGTTGTATTAACCCTATCAAACAACCAAGATCAAATCACTCATTTACCTTGTCAATCGGTTAAGGGTTCTTGGTTTGAAATTGTCATGACGACAATTCCTTCCGGTTACTCCATTCCCCCACATCAAGGTGAGCAAGAAGAAATCGGATTTATTTTGAATGGAAAATTAGAAATCTCCATAGAAAATGAAGAACAGTGTTTAGAATATGGTCAAATTTATTATACTCCTTCAAGGGTTTTGAAAAAGGGATATAATTCATCGAATCAAGATATTAATTTGATTAAAATTTTAATTTAGTTCGTTTTAAAATTTTAAGTTTAACCTCAAAATGCTAGGACAAAGTTTATGGATTTAGGATTAAAAGATAAAGTGGCTTTGATTACGGGAAGTAGTGCGGGAATTGGGTTGACCATTGCTGAAAAATTAGCAGAAGAAGGCTGTCACTTAATTATTTGCGGTCGCAATCTCCAACGCTTAGAACAAGCTTATCAATCTCTGGCTCAAGCTTATCCTGCCCAAGAAATTCTGCGTTTAGTGGCGGATGTTCATCAAGCTCAAGATTCTGAACAATTAATACAGGACTCTTTAAATCAATATGGCAAAATTGACATTTTAGTTAATAATTCTGAAGGAGCTAACTTTGCTGACAATTTAATTGAAAACCTTTCCGATGACGATTGGTTAAACGTTTTTCAGGGAAAATTAATGGGTTATATTCGCTTAACCAATTTAGTGTTACCGATTATGAAAAAACAACATTGGGGAAGAATCGTTAATATCATTGGGACATCGGGGAAAGAGCCATCCCCTCGTTTAGTTAAATCGGGTGTTGTCAATGCAGCTTTAATGAATTTTACCAAATCGGTAGCTAG
Source organism: Microcystis sp. M165S2 (assembly GCF_020245885.1). Lineage (NCBI taxonomy): Bacteria > Bacillati > Cyanobacteriota > Cyanophyceae > Chroococcales > Microcystaceae > Microcystis > Microcystis sp. M165S2. The sequence goes on from NZ_JADBTZ010000412.1 coordinate 17,688, forward strand.
ACAAACTGCCCCCTATAATGTTTTAATTAATAGTATTAACCCCGGCGTTATTGACACCCCTAGACATCGAGAATATTTAGAAATTTATGCCAAAAAGGAGGGAACGACCCCAGATTTAATCCGAGAAAGAATTCTAAAAACAATTCCCATGAATCGAATTGGTATGACTGAAGAATTTGCTAATCTCGTTGTATTTTTAGCTTCAGAATGTGCGAGTTATATAACGGGAATTACGATTCCGATAGATGGGGGTTTATCCTCGTCAGCATTTTAAATTGATCTGTCAAGCCAAAATCAACAACCACAAGTGTTATGAATAGCGAATCTAAATCTCAAATGTTAGACAAATTTGTTCCCTATTATCCGACTAAAGATACTCGTAACTTTCCCATTTTTTCCTATCTTATCAATAATTTTAATATTTGGAGGCTGAAACACAAATTTAAACAAGAGCTTGAACAACCTTCGGTGATCCTGGTTTATCAAATGGGTAAAGTTGGTTCTGCTAATCTTTATCTGGCTATTAAAAGAACCTTTCCAGAAAAAGCGGTGTATCATGTTCATAATTTAAACCCAGAAATTGTTGCCAAAATTTGGGATAAAATTCATCTTACTCAACCTTATTATTTGAGTACGATAGAACATTCTTTGACCACCAAATATTTAAGTGATCATCTCGAAACAATTAAGGATAAGGATAAGATCAGAATTATTGCGGGAGTAAGAGATCCCATCGCTCGTAATATTTCTTGGTTTTTCCAAATTATCGATTGTGAGTCTGCTTTTCCCCAATTTTTCCGAAAATTTAAGGAAGGATTAATTACAATTGACGATATGGTAAATTGTTTTTGGTCACAAAAATTTGTTTTTAGCAAACAGTTTGATTGGTTTGAATTAGAGTTAAAATCTGTTTTTGGAATTGATATCAGTGAGATTGATTTTTCCAAAGAAAAAGGTTATACAATTGTTGAATTTCCTGACAAAAAAATTGAGTTATTATTATTCAAATTAGAAAAACTTGACTCTTGTTTACAAGAAATGACACAAGCTTTCTTTGGAATTGAGAAATTAGATTACCAAAAATTGAAATTGATTGACGTAGATTTGGAGTATCATCGTATCTATGAAAATTTTAAAAATAGTCTCACCTTTAGTGATGAATATTTAGAAGAAATTTATGATCAACCATTAGTGAGTCATTTTTACACCGATGAAGAAATTAACAAATTTAAACTCAAGTGGTCTAGTCAACGTTAAAGGTAATTCGTTCTAAGTTTATCGTATTTATTGAATAAAATTTGATTCAATAAACTCACGCACATTTTTATTTAATCTATTGGGAAAAATAATGGTAACACCTCAACAATCTAGGGTTAGTAAAAAAGATATTGAATCCATTTATCCCCTTTCTCCCATGCAGCAGGGGATGCTGTTTCATTCTTTATATAATCCAGAATCAAAGACGTATTTATCACAAATTCAAATCACCTTACAAGGCAATTTAGATATTAATGCGTTCCAACAAGCTTGGCAAAAAGTAGTAGATAGACATAGTATTTTACGGACTTGTTTTGCTTGGAAAAAAACCAAACAGCCTTTGCAAGTGGTTAGAAAAAATGTCAGCTTGCCTTGGTTTAATTATGATTGGCGATCCCATTCTCCCGCCGAACAAGAAACTAAATTTCAAAAATTATTAACCTCTGATAAAGAGCAATATTTTGAATTAGATAAAGTCCCCTTACTTCGATGTCATTTAATTCAACTTGAAGATCAAAAATATGAATTTATCCATACTGGACATCATATTTTATTAGATGGTTGGGCAACAGCAATTCTGTTGAAAGAAGTTTTCAAGTTTTACGCTGGACTTATCAACCATCGACCCGTTAATTTACCCACACCTCGCCCTTATCAAGATTATATCAATTGGGTACAACAGCAAGATCAAACCCAAGCCGAACTCTTTTGGCGACAAAATCTTCAAGGCTTTACCTCTCCAACTCCATTAGTCGTTGATAAACCGTTAAATCCTCTTGTTACTCAAAGTAAAAATTATCTTGATCAAAAATCAACACTTTCTCCAGAAATTACCAGTCGTCTGAAATTACTCGCCCAAGAATATCGCCTTACTCTTTCTACCTTCATTCAAGGAGCTTGGGCTTTATTATTACATCATTATAGCAGTGAATCTGATATTGTATTTGGGGCAACCGTTTCGGGGCGACCGCCCAATTTTACAGGGATTGAATCGATGGTTGGTATGTTTTTAAATACCTTACCCATTCGCATCCAAATTGAGCCTCAACTTGAATTATTAACTTGGTTTCAACAATTACAACAAGAGCATTTAGAACGAGAGCAATATAGTTATAGTTCTCTAATTGACATTCAAAAATGGAGTGAAATTCCTGCTCCTCATTCAGTTTTTGAAAGTTTTGTTGTCTTTGAAAATTTACCCTTTAGCGAAAATGATAGTGAGAATTTAGGCGGTTTACAAGTCGGGGAAATGCAAGATTATGGCAATGCTGATTATCCCTTAACCGTTATTGTCACCCCTGGAGAAGCCTTAACTATTAAAATTATTTATCCTCAAGAACGATTTGAAAATGACACCATTGAACGGATGTTAGGTCATTTTCAAACCTTATTAGCAGGAATCGCCATTAATCCCCATCGCCAGATTCAAGACTTACCTCTGTTAACGGAAGCAGAACGTCAATTATTATTAATTGAATGGAATCAAACGATACCAGAAAATCCCATAAAACAGTGCGTTCATGAATTATTTGAACAACAAGCCATCAAAACTCCTTCAGCCATTGCTGTTGTTTTTCAAGAGCAACAATTAACCTATCAAGAACTGAATGAGTCTGCCAATCAACTGGCTCATTATTTACAAAAAATCGGTGTGAGTTCTCAATCTTTGGTGGGGATTTGTTTAGAACGGTCTGTCAATATGGTGATTGCCGTTTTAGCAGTGTTAAAAGTAGGCGGTGTCTGTGTTCCCCTAGACCCAACCTATCCTCAAGAAAGACTTTCTTACATCCTGCAAGACACCCAACTTCAAACCTTATTAACCCAAAAAAATTGTCAATACCTTTTAAACAGTGAAACCATTTCTCAACGGATTTTATTGGATGAACAAGGGTCAGAAATTGCCTTAGAACCCAAGACCAATCTTGACAACCCCGTGAGTTTAAAGGATTTGGCTTATATTATTTATAGTTCAGGCTCTACGGGTGTACCCAAAGGTATTATGATCCTGCATCAATCCTTAACTAATATTATTGAGGATCATCGGGTAAAAATGTCACCAGAGAGGAATTTTTTACAATTTGCTCCCTTTAATTTCGATGTCAGCTATCACGAAATCTTTGCTGCGTTGTGTTTAGGGGGGAGCTTATTTATTGTTCCAGAAGATTCGCGTTTAGACCTTGCTAAATTAAGTCAATTGTTCGCTAAGAATCCAATTCATAAAGCAATTTTGCCCGTTACTTTGTTACAACAATTAATCGAAACCTATAGTGAGGAAACCTACTTATTTGCTAACTTGCGTGAAATTATTTCAGCTGGAGAGCAATTACAAATTACTCCAAGGATGATTTCTGTATTCAAACAACTCGAACATTGTACGCTATACAATTTTTATGGACCCACAGAAGCGGATCTCGTTACCAGTTATACCTTTGACCCTAATCCTGAGCTTTGGCCGAAGTATATTCCCATTGGTAAACCCGCTATTAATGTGCAAGTTTATATTTTAAATTCCTATCTTCAACCCGTACCCATCGGAGTTACTGGGGAGTTATATGTTGCGGGTGGCGGTTTAGCGCGGGGTTATTTCAATAATCCCCAATTAACCCAAGAAAAATTTATTCCTAATCCCTTTAGCGATAATTCATGGCTGTATAAAACTGGGGATTTAGCGCGTTATTTACCCAATGGAGATATCGAGTATTTAGGAAGAATTGATGATGGGGTGAAAGTTAGAGGTTACAGAATTGAATTAGGGGAAGTAGAAACTATTTTAAATCAACATCCTCAAATTGCTCAAGCTGTTGCTACAGTTCAGGGAGAAACAGCCAGAGAAAAATATTTAGCTGCTTATTTTATTCCCCGTCCGGGTGAAACCATAAACCAAGTTGAATTACGTCATTTTCTTGAAAACTGGCTACCCGACTATATGATCCCCTCTGCTTTTGTGGTGATGGAATCTTTTCAACTCAGTCCTAACGGTAAGGTTGATCGAAAAGTATTACCTATACCGGATAAAAACCACTTATCGTTAACTCAAAATTATGTTGCTCCTCGAACTGCAATTGAAGAAGTTTTAGCAGGAATTTGGGCAGAAATTTTAAAAGTCGAACGAGTTGGGATTGAAGACGATTTCTTTGTGTTAGGTGGACATTCTTTAAAAGCGATTCAACTGATTAGTAAAATCCGTCAAACCTTAGAAATTGAAGTTTCTGTGCGCCAACTTTTTAATCACTCAACTATCAGCCAATTAACTCAAGTCATGATTGAATTAGTGGGGAATGAAGGTTTACTGAATGAAATTGCCGTAACGGTTCAAGAAATTTCCCAACTTTCACCAGAAGAAGTTCAAGCTTTATTATCTCAAAACTAAAAAAAATAAGTCAACCACTCCTGAATTATTAATTACAAATGAAAAACAACTCTCAAGATCAACAAAAATTACTCAAGCTCCTGCTTCAAAAAAAAGGTATTAGTTTTAAAAAAGTAAATACTATACCTAAACGCCAATCATCCAACTCTGAATTAATTCCTATCTCTTTAACTCAGTTAGAACTTTGGTTTTTTGCTCAATTTTATCCAGAAAATTGTATTTATAACTTGCCTTGTATTTATCGCATTGAAGGCTTGCTTAATGTTCCTGCACTAGAGGAAAGCTTAAGAGAAATTGTCAAACGTCATGAAAGTTTGCGGACAACTTTTACTTGTATAGATGGGAAAGTGTTCCAAAAAATTACAGATGATCCAGTTTTTGATTTTTCAATTCTTGACCTACAAAGACTTAGTGAACTGGAGCAAGAAAAAGAAACCAAAAGATTATTTTCAGCAGAAATTAACCGACCTTTTGACTTAGAACAAGGTTCATTATTTCGCAGTAAAGTTATAAAATTTGCTGAAGATAACTATCTGTTAATCATGATAATCCATCATATTATTGCTGATGGTTGGTCTTTGAATATTTTAACTAAAGAGTTAGGCATTCTTTATGAAACTTTTTGTCTGAATAAACCTTCACCTTTGCCTGAATTACCGATTCAATATGGTGACTTTTCTCTGTGGCAATGGCAATCAATAAAAGATAATTCATGGCAATCTCATCTGGATTTTTGGAAGAAACATATAGGGATTAACCCACCCATTTTAAAACTTCCTACTGATTACCCACGCACAACGGCTCAACCTGTTGAAGCAGCCATTCATTATTTCCTCATTTCTCAAAACTTAACAGACGCATTAAAGTCATTAAGTCATCAAGAAAAAGCGACTTTGTATATGACTTTATTAGCCGCCTTAAAAATATTACTCTTTTACTATACACAACAGACAGAAATTATTATTGGTGGAGTTGCGGCTAATCGTAACCAACCCGAAACACAAGATTTAATCGGACTTATGGTTCAGTTTCTCCCCTTATATACTCATGTAGAATATCAAGCCAATTTTCGGGACTTGCTGCATCAAGTAAAAGAAATGAGTTTAGAATTTGATGCTTATCAAGAAATTCCTTTTATCACGTTAGTGGAAAAATTAAAACCGATTAGAGATTCTCAATATGCTTTGTTTCATCAAGTTATTTTCCTTTTCCAGAATGCTCCTAAACAAGATTTAAAATTGATCAATCTGACAGTCACGGACGAGTTATCAAAAATGGATATAGATGCCCATAGTGCTGAAAATGATTTAACTATATCCCTTGAAGAAACTGAGCAAGGTATAAAAGGTGCTTTCGTGTATAAAGCTGATTTATTCACGACTGAAACTATTACTCAAATGGAACAATATTTTCAGCAGTTATTGAAGAATATTGTCACTGATCCTGATAAAACCATTTCTGATCTATGTCCTTTATCTGAATCCGTCTCCTTCTCCGGCAATACTTCTCCCTTGTCTTTATCAATCAATGAAATTAAATCTAATGACTTACCCCATAATCTAACTAGAGAAACCGTGATCAATATCTGGCAAGAAGTTTTAGAATTAGAAGAAATTAGTGTTAATGATAACTTTTTTGACCTTGGGGGGGATTCTCAAAAAGTTATTCAGGTAATTGATAAAATCGGTAAGATTATTAAAATTAATTGTACTTTGCGTGATTTTTTTGAAAATCCCACTGTAGCCCGTCTAATCACAACCTTTAAAAATAAATGAATTTAAGCGTATTTCCCTAGCTTTAAAAATGGTATGATTACAAAAAAAATACAGAAAAAAAATGACAAATCATCTCTTTGATTTAACAGGTAAAGTTGCAATTATCACGGGCGCTGCCCGAGGAATTGGTCGGGTATTAGCGCAAGGGTTAGCACAAGCTGGAGCTAAGGTGGTAATTGGTGATATTAATCAAGTTGGTGCTGAACAAACGGTTCAACTCATTCAAGAAGCAGGCGGCGAAGCCATGGCAATTCACACCGATGTTCGTCAACGTCCAGCTTGTCAGAATTTAATTGAACAGGCCGTTGCTCATTATGGTCAACTCGATATTATGGTTTGTAATGCAGGGGTTGAAATTCTCAAAAACACTCACGAATTAGAGGAATTGGAATGGGATGAGGTTATTAATGTTGATTTAAAAGGTTGTTTTAATTGCGCTCAACTCGCAACCAAACAAATGCTGCAACAAGGTACAGGAGGTTCAATTATTATGAATTCTTCTATCTGTGCCTTCGTTGCTGTTCCCAAATCTTCAGGAGCATATAGCGCCGCAAAAGGCGGTGTCAATCAATTGGTAAAATCCCTAGCGGTCGAATTAGCTAGTAACAAAATTCGAGTCAATGCTTTTGCACCAGGGTATATGAATAATATGATGGAAGGAACAGAAGGTTTACGTTCAACTGGGGATGAAATGGACGAATTATACACTAGAATTCCCATGAAACGAACCGGAGATTTACAAGAGTTAATTGGTCCCGTCGTATTTTTAGCCTCCGAAGCTTCCTCTTATGTAACCGGAGCAATTTTAATGGTAGATGGAGGTTATACCGCTATTTAGCATCAATAATTAAACAATTTTTAGGTTGATTTGTATCCATCAAACCAACCTAAAATCACTAGATTAAAACCTATTTAACCCAGGGTAAAAATGAATCATAACTCTCAAGACAAACAAAAATTACTCAAGCTGTTACTACAAAAAAAAGGAATCGGTGTCAAAACAAATACGATACCGCCTAGAGATAAATCTCAACTTGTACCGCTTTCTTTTTCTCAAGAAAGACTTTGGTTTTTGTACCAATTGGAAGCTCAAGGCTATACCTATAATATGCCGTTTCGCTTTCAAATTGATGGCAATTTAGATATTGATATCTTTAGGAAAGCTTTGGAAACTATTATGAATCTGATCCAATTCGCTTAATATTCATTCCTGATCTGTAGAAAATCCAGAAAATAGTCGTAATAAAATTTGTGATAATAATGGAGATTTTTATGGTATGCTGAATGAATGTCTATCTCTTAAGTTAGACATTCAAAGTTCTAATGTCCCCATTTTAGCACAAGGAGAATCCTATGAGTGTTGCCGAAAAAACCTCAGATAGTATAAATCTCAAAGAAGATGTTCAAACTTTCAATCAATCTCTTCAAGAATTTTTAAGATTTATTCAAGCTTATTGGTATCCTAAAGAACACCATGATAGAGCTTTTTCACAGATTATTCGTTCCTGGGGAATGCTAGTTTTATTGTTTTTGTTATTAGTGGGAGTAGTCGGACTTAATGCGTTTAATAGTTTTGTTTTTAGAGACTTAATTACCTTCACGGAAGCTAAGGATGCAGAAAAATTAACCTATTTTGTCATCATTTATGGGATTACCCTAGGCAGTATGACGTTTTTCGGAGGATTGTCTAAGTTTCTTAAAAAACTAATTGCGCTGGATTGGTATCAATGGATCAATAGTAGTATCTTGCAAAAATATTTTGAAAATCGGGCTTATTATCGAATCAATTTTAAAGGAGATATTGAAAATCCAGATCAACGTTTATCCCAAGAAATTCAACCCATCACCAGAACAACGATGGACTTTTTAACAACCTGCGTCGAAAAACTCATGGAGATGCTGGTTTTTATTGTCATCCTTTGGTCAATTTCTAGAACCATTTCTATAGTGCTTCTGGTTTATACGATTATTGGAAATATTCTTGCTGCCTATATTATTCAACAATTAAATAAAATCAATAAACAACAATTAGACGTGGAAGGAACCTATAAATACGCCATTACTCATGTTCGTACTCACGCTGAATCAATTGCATTTTTTAGAGGGGAAGAAAAAGAGTTAAATATTATTCAAAGGAAGTTCAATCAGGTGATTAAAATCATTATTGAAAGAATTAATTGGGAAAGAACCCAGGAATTTTTTAACCGTGGCTATGAATCCATTGTTCAAATCTTCCCCTTCTTAATTGTTTCCCCATTATATATTAGTGGTAGAATTGAGTTTGGACAAGTTAATCAAGCCAGCTATTGTTGCTATTTCTTTTCCACAGCTTTATCCGTGTTAGTGGATGAATTTGGACGCTCCGGTCAGTTTATTAATTATATTGAACGTTTAGAAGATTTTTCCCAAGCTTTAGATACTGTAAGCGAACAAACCAACCAGGTTAATACCATTAAAGTCATTGAAGATAACAATCTAACTTTTGAGGATGTCACCTTACAAACTCCCGATGCTGCTAAAGTGATTGTCGAACATTTATCCCTGTCCGTTGAACCAGGGGAAGGTTTATTAATTGTTGGTCCAAGTGGTCGAGGAAAAAGTTCTCTTTTACGCGCTATTTCTGGGTTATGGAATACAGGTACAGGTCATTTGGTGCGACCTCCCCTCGACGATTTATTATTTTTACCCCAACGTCCTTATATCATTTTAGGAAACTTGCGTGAACAGCTAATTTATCCTCAAACGACAACGGAGATGAGTGAATCCCAATTAAAAGAAATATTACAAGAAGTTAACCTGCAAGATGTTCTTAATCGCATCAAAAATTTTGATGAGGAAGTGGATTGGGAAAATATTTTATCTTTAGGAGAACAACAACGTCTAGCCTTTGCGCGACTGTTCGTTAATCAGCCAGATTTTGTGATTTTAGATGAAGCCACCAGTGCTTTAGATTTAAAAAATGAAGATCATTTATATAAACAGTTACAACAAACTGGAAAGACCTTTATTAGTGTCGGACATCGAGAAAGTTTGTTTAACTACCATCAAAAGGTTTTGGAACTTTCCGAGGATTCTACTTGGCGATTAATGAGAATGGAAGACTATCATCCATCAGCAGCGATTGCCACTCATTCTAACAATGCCAAAACCGTTGATGAAACCATAGAAATTGTCTCTGAAATTAACAATCAAGACAATTTTACCCATCAAGAAATGCAAAAACTGACCAACTATAGCTTAAGTACCATCAAAAATAAAGCCAGTCGAGGTCAAACGATTATTGCCAATGATGGCATGAGCTATCGTTATGACAAAACCCTTGATATTGCCAAATGGGTGAGAGTTTAGCTTCTCAGGGAGCTTCGATCGAACTTAAAAAGGCATCTTGCCGCAGTTCGGGAACCTTCAAAGAAGATTCTCGACCCATTACATTGTTCGCCAATTCCGAGTTAAATTGGCGGATTAAAAGCCGCCTGGACTTAAATAACTGGGATTTTCCTGTAGGGAAGTATCGAAGGGATTGAGTAAATCTTGGGTGCGAATTAAGGGGCCGGACTGTTGCTGTTGCATGACATCATAGTATAAAGTTTCGGTCAATTTGGCATCCCGGGTAATCATATTATCGAAATAGGAACCTTGGGGAAAAGTACGCCAACCAAAAAGAGAGTTTAACTGTCCTAAAATGTTGGTGTAGTCGTAGAAACGACCCGTATTGTTATTAACAGCGCGGTTAAACAAACCGGGGATATTATTAAATCCCACCGCCGTATCGGGAGAGGGGACAAGTTGCAATTGTTGGATTTTTACCGGTGGGGGATTGGTGGCGGGTGGATTTTGGGCGATCGCACTAGGCGGACTCAACCAGACTAAACCGGTTAAACAAAACAGAGAAGGAAGTAAAAATTGAGCGCGCATGGGTAAAAATCTCCTCACAGGGATAGGGTTAATTAAAAAATCCCGTCAATGGGACGAGAAAGAAATCAATACTAGCGATCGAGTCAATATATAATGACTTTTGGCTCAATTGTAACCGAAATTTTGGAGTCAGTTAGGCTCCCAATCCTGAAAATATGGCTAATTCCTCGGTAGCGACTCTCGATACTGCTTCCCTGCGTCAATTTCTCCTCGATGCTCTTGTCCGTCTTGCCTATCGAGAGGGGGACTTCACCCTGTCTTCAGGACAAAAAAGCCGCTACTATATCAACGGTAAACAAGTTACCCTCACTGCGGAGGGAGCTTTAGCCGTGGGGCGTTTATTGCTGTCTCTACTGCCTCTAGATACCCAAGCGGTGGCAGGATTAACCCTAGGGGCGGATCCGATTGTCAGCGCGGTTAGTGTGGTATCTGCCTACGAAAATCGCCCGATTCCAGCTTTAATCGTCCGCAAAGAGGCAAAAGGTCACGGGACTATGGCTTATATCGAGGGGCCGACTTTAAACCCCGGTGCTGCGGTGGTTGTCCTCGAAGATGTGGTGACAACCGGGAAAAGTGCCATGGTAGCGGTAGAAAGATTACGGGATGCGGGTTATCAAGTAGATTTAATCATTGCTTTGGTGGATAGAGAGCAAGGAGGGGCGGAATTTTACCAATCTCAGGGAATAAAGTTTCAAGCTTTGTTTTCAATTCGGGATCTACAGGCGGCCTATCATAATAAATAGCGGTGAGTGGCCAGAAACGCTCGATAACTTGATTTTAAAAGTCGGATTGGCTCTGGGGATAAACCACAAAGGCACAAAGAACACAAAGAGGAAGACAGATTCAAGCGGGCTGCTTTCATTGCCTAAACGATAAGTTAAGTAGGTAGGCGTTAAAAATTATCAGAAACCCCCCTTATCAAGGGGGGCAGGGTAGGGCTGTTTCATTCTCCCATCAGAATATCAAAAGTAAAAGCGATCACTGTCAGGTAAAATGAAAAGTGACCGCCAACTTTTAAAATATATGTTGAGCTTAATAGAAAAACTGAAACAAGTCAAGGACTTTCGGA
>NZ_JADBTZ010000413.1:0-2946 GCF_020245885.1 Microcystis sp. M165S2
GGGCATACCGGAACCTTTGGGCTAGATCCAATAAACGCTTGGGGAGAGAATACCTCTACTTTTTCAGAAGCAATTCTGTCTTTCGCAAGTAATCTCTGTGAACCAAGAATCCCCGTCTCTTTAGAGCGGGGAGTGTCAATCTATCAGTCCCTAGGATTTGCCCCCACCTTAAAAATTGCTTTAACAATCTTATTAAAAATGTTTTTTCTGAAAAAATCTCGCTCTTTTTTTAGACAGGGATGGACAATTGCGGTTTTACTAATTGCCCTGCTTGTGTCCCTGCCGATTTTATCGGTTGCCAGTAGTTTATTAACTAATTCCAGTCAAGTCTGGCAACATCTGATCGAAACTGTTCTCTGGGATTATCTAGTTAATTCTTTTTGGTTAATGTGGGGGGTGGGCAGCGGCGTTTTAATCATCGGTGTCGGCACAGCTTGGTTAACAACGATGTGTCAATTTCCCGGTTGTCAACAATTTCAATGGTTATTATTACTACCCCTTGCCGCTCCTGCCTATCTCTTGGCCTATACTTATACCAATATGATGGACTATTTTGGTCCGGTGCAGACGTTCTTAAGAAGTGTTTTCGGTTGGAATAGTGTCGAGGATTATTGGTTTCCTAATATCCGTTCTCTCTGGGGGGGGATTCTGATGTTAATTCTTGTGCTTTATCCCTACGTTTATCTGTTAGCAAGGGTGGGTTTTTTAGAACAATCTGTCTGCACGGTGGAGGCAAGTCGCTCCTTGGGATGTAATCCTTGGCGCAGTTTTTTTACTGTTGCTTTACCCCTAGCAAGACCGGCAATTATGGCGGGATTAGCCCTAGCTTTAATGGAAACTCTTAACGATTTTGGTACGGTGCAGTATTTCGGAATTAATGCTTTTACCACGGGAATTTATAATACTTGGTTCGGTATGGGAGATCGCATAGCAGCGGGGCAGTTATCAACAGTTTTAATGGTATTTATCCTCGTTTTAGTTTTCCTCGAACAATCCTCCCGTCGTCAAGCTCGTTACTATGAAATGACCAATCGTTTCCAGTCACCGACTAAGTACGAACTAGGATTTGTTCGTAGTTTCTTGGCAATGATCGCCTGTTTTTTACCAGTATTTCTTGGTTTTATCGCCCCTGCTTTCTATCTGGTCTATCTAGCCTTTAATCATGCCCAAGAAACTTTTAACAATGACTTTCTTGGTTTATCGTTAAACAGTTTTTTTCTGGCTAGTTTAAGCGCAATTATTGCGGTAGTTTTAGCTTTAATTCTCGCCTACGGGGAAAGACTTAATCAGAATAAAACTATTAAGGGTTCTGTGCGGATTGCGTCCGCTGGTTATGCTATCCCCGGCATTGTTATTGCCGTGGGGGTTTTAATTCCTATCGGCAAATTAGATAACTTTTTAAATCAAGGATTAAATATCAATTTAATTCTGAGCGGCACGATTTTCTGTCTGATTTTTGCCTATATTGTCCGGTTTTTAGCCGTAGCTTTCTCCACGTTAGAATCGAGTTTAAGTAAAATTAAACCTAGTTTAGATGATGCTTCCCGCAGCCTTGGCTATGGCACTGGTGCCACTTTAATTAAAGTGCATATTCCTCTTTTGTCGGGGGGATTATTGACGGCGGCTATGTTAGTTTTTGTCGATGTGATGAAGGAATTACCGGCTACTTTGGTCTTAAGACCTTTTAATTTTGATACCCTAGCGGTGCGCGTTTATCAATACGCCAGTGATGAACGTTTAGTGGAAGCGGCGGCGCCGGCCCTGGCCATTGTCTTAGTGGGATTAATTCCGGTAATTTTTTTAAGTTGGCAAATTTCCCGACGGGCGATCGATTAAAGTGGCGGCCGATTCCTGGGCAAGTTGGCGATCGGCCAAGAGCTTAGTTCTATCTGGCTGAATAAATCTAAAAACCTTGTGGGATAATATCTTTAGGCTTTTTTAAAATCAAAAAGTGCCAGTCCTTGCAGTGATCGGGGGGAAAATTTAGGCACTTTTTCCCTGAAAATGGGTAAAACCCCACACCCCACACCCCACACCCTGCCTCCACGAAAAACTTTTTCGGTAAATCCTAGTTCTATAGTCTAGTACAAAATAATGTTACAGTTCTTGACAAGACTACTAGAGAGGGGGGGTGTCAGTGATAGGATTCCCTAAAACCCCTTTTCTTTATTTTTGTAGAGAGAACAAAACCCTATGACAGAACTTTCTGGAAAAGCTCCTAAGTTCGGTGGCAGCACGGGCGGTTTACTCGCCAAAGCCGATCTGGAAGAAAAATACGCCATCACCTGGACAAGCAGCAAAGAACAAGTCTTTGAAATGCCCACCGGTGGCGCCGCTATCATGCACGAAGGCGAAAATCTCCTCTATTTGGCCCGCAAAGAACAGGCGCTCGCTCTTGGTACCCAATTGCGGACGAAATTTAAGCCCAAAATCGAAGATTACAAAATCTATCGGATTTACCCCAGTGGTGAAGTGCAGTATCTCCACCCTGCTGATGGTGTCTTCCCCGAAAAAGTTAACGCCGGTCGTGAATTTTTCGGCAAAAAAGACCGCAATATCGGCAAAAACCCCGAACCAGCGACAATTAAGTTCTCTGGTGTCACTCCCTACGAAGCATAAATAATCCCTAAAATCGAGAGTGGGGAGTTAGATTTAGCAGCTATTTGGCCCTAAGATTTAACTTCTGACTCTCGATTTCTCTTATAGCAATCGGCAATAAATTGCTAGTTAGGGTTTGCTGAATAAGTTTTTCCTGGGGTTAGGAGTTAGGAGTCAGTATTCTCCGAGTCAGGAGATAGGGTGGTTACTGCGTGTGCGTTGCGGGGGGTTTTGGGGTTTTGGGGTGTTAGGGTGTTAGGGTGGTCACTGCGTGCGCGTTGCGGGGGGTGTTAGGGTTTTAGTTGAAATTCCCCCACTTCCCCACTTCCCCACTTCCCCACTTCCCCA